>JBMZCY010000029.1:0-15293 GCA_049613825.1 Planktomarina sp. | reverse complement strand
AATTTAGAATTAGTTAGAAAACCGAGTTTATCGTGTGTTCTTTACCGAAGAATAGGATGGCAACCCGAAGATTACACGCCAACACCATCCCCATAGCACCGCCCGCCACAGTGCCATTCAACTGCGCTATGGTGACACCATTAAAATCTGCGATCAGGCCAGACAGCCGTTCCCAATTCGGATCCGTGGCTAGATCACCTGATACCTGATCCAAGTCAGCGCCGGCACTGAACACTTTGCCCGCACCCGTCAGGACCAAAACCTTTGCACCCGCCGCATTCTGAACAGCCCCAACCAAATCCTGCAACATATCAGCCGTCAGCGCATTCGCGCGGCCTGGACGGTTCAGGGTAATACGGAAAACACCATCAGAAAGATCAGTCTGAATGTGCTGTGGTTTGCTCATTTCAAATTTCCTTGGCGGCACTGGTTGACGGTTCGTGTTCCAAACCTGACATTGTATCTAATAGACCAAAAGGAAAATTTGATGTCATTTCGAACAACTACGGCCATTGCGCTGATCCTGACAAGTGCTGTCCCTGCAATAGCAGATGTGACCCCGGCAGATGTCTGGGACCAAGTACAGACCAGCATCAACACCGATCCCACAATTTCGCTGACCATCGGGTCGATTGACGAAGCACCGGAACGTATTGTCGTGTCGAACCTGGCAATCCAATCCGAACAGGACGGCATTACGTTTTCCGCCCTATCCCCCAGCCTGACCATTCAGGACCGCGGCGACGGCACAGTTGAAATGCAATATGCCGAAACGTCCCCTATCCTTGTATCCAGCACAGAAAAGGGCGATGAATTCGAAATGGCGTTGGATGTGATCCAAACTGCAGTCCGCTATATCATCAGTGGTGATCCTGAATTAATGAACTTTGCCATGTCCGGCGAACAGATCGAAGTGAAGCTGACGGATATCAGTACCAGGGACAGCTCGGTCCAGATTGAAGGCGGAATTATCTTCGCTGATCTGGCGGGAAATTCCATTTATACTGGCGGTGAAGATTTAAAATATTCAGGCGACTTCACAGCCGGTTCAATGGTTACAGATATTTCTATTCAAGATCGCGCCGATGGGTCAAATGGCGTGATCAAAAGCACGGTCACCGATCTGCGGGTAGATGCCCAAGTTGAGATGCCAGCAGGCCTTGCCGAAGACGAAGTCTTTGTGAAGGGTGGCATGTTTAAAATGGACAGTTCAGTCGGGCCGACTGAAATTGTCATTGATTTCGACATTCCCGACACCAAGTTTCGCGTCGACGTATCGCTGGACGGATCAGCAACTGACGTCAGCCTCAGCCCTGACGGCCTGTTCTACGATTCATCGCTGACCAACACACAGCTAAATATGATGCTGCCTGATGTGCTGCCCTTTCCGATTGAGGCCAGCTTGGGTAAATTCGCGACAATTTTGAAAGGTCCTGTGAATGCAGGTGACGCGGATGATCTGCAATTGGGCCTGACAATCGCGGATCTGAAAATTTCGGACGGGATCTGGAACCTGTTTGACCCCGGTCAACTGTTAGCGCGCGATCCTGCGACATTGGACGTACAACTTTCAGGACGCGGTGCGATTGCCTTTGATCTGAACGTGATGGAAGAAGAAATCGCATCTTCAAACGGCAGCCCAGGTGTTATCGAAAACCTGAAAATTGATGCGCTGACATTGAATGCCGCAGGCGTCACTGCTGACGGAACCGGCGCGTTTGTATTTGATAACAAAGACCTGAAAACCTTCCCCGGTATTCCCCGCCCCGAAGGGTCTGCAAAGATCGAAATAACAGGGGCAAATGCCTTGCTGGATACGTTGATCCAAATGGGTTTTGTCGCACCTGAAGAAGCAATGGGCATGCGCATGGGTATGGCCATGTTCACAACTCCAGGTACTGCCGAAGATAGCCTGTCGAGTGAGGTTGAGGTGAACGCCCAAGGCCACGTATTGGTCAACGGTCAACGCATGCGCTAACGGACATTGCCCCTATCGGTTGCGATGGGGGCAATGACGCACTAGGTCATGGGGTGAAAGGACCTTTCCCTTATGACCCGATCCCTGTCTGACCTGACTCAACACCTGATTGACGCTGCGAAAAAGGCAGGGGCAACTGCCGCTGACGCCATTGCAGTGGATGGCACATCCCTGACCATCAACGTCCGCGATGGCGCATTGGAACAGGCAGAACGGTCTGAGGGGGTAGAGATTGGTCTGCGTGTGTTCTTGGGCCAAAAGCAGGCCTGTGTGTCGGCCTCTGATACATCCTCTGCCACGATTGCAGATATGGCGGACCGTGCAGTGGCGATGGCGGGCATTGCGCCGGATGATCCGCACATTCGACAAGCAACTGCGGATGAATTTACACGGGACACAGATGCCTCGGCATTAGACCTGTATGACCCAGCGGATGAACCCAATGCAGACGATCTGAAAGAACAGGCGTTGATTTTGGAATCGTCCGCCATGGAATACGACGGTATCAGCCAAGTGTCGGGGGCCACCGCTGGCTACGGATCCCGCCGCATCCAACTTGCAACGTCTGCGGGGTTCGAGGGCGGGTACAGCCGGACAGACAACGGCATGTCTTGTGTCGCAATTGCAGGCACTGGTCTTGATATGCAGCGCGATTACGACGGTGATTTCCGCGTGTATCGCGGCGACCTTCGATCAGCGGCGGATATCGGAAAGCGTGCCGCAGAACGGGCCTTGGAAATGCAGGGCGCCCGCAAACCGCCAACAGGATCGTTTCCTGTTTTGTTCGACGAACGCGTCGCCAGCAGCTTGATCGGGCACCTTTTGGCCGCCAGCAACGGCGCGAATGTCGCCCGTGGATCAACATGGTTGCGGGATGGTTTGGGGTCCCAAGTCCTGCCCGCAGGCATGGACCTGTACGAAGAACCCCTCCGCGCGCGCGCTACAGGCAGCAAACCATTCGATGCCGAAGGATTAAAGGCCCACGACCGCGCGATTGTGAAAGATGGCGTGTTGCAGGAATGGACGTTGGACATTGCCACCGCGAACCAGTTGGGCCTGGCCAGCACGGCATCCGCCGCACGCGGGCCGTCATCCCCACCCAGCCCGACCAGTGGCAACATGCGTTTGACTCATGGATCGCGCAGTCGTGCGGATTTAGTTTCGGATATGGGTACGGGGTTGTTGCTGACATCCATGATCGGATCATCCATCAGCCCGACCACAGGGGACTATTCCCGTGGCGCATCAGGGTTTTGGATCGAAAACGGCGAAATCACCTATCCCGTCAACGAATGCACCATCGCGGGCAATTTGCTGGACATGCTGAAAACCATCGTCCCCGCCAATGACGCCCGCCCGCATCTGTCCCGCGTGATTCCATCCTTGCTGGTCGAAGGATTGACCCTTGCAGGCGCATAAAGATGATCTGAAACTGCTGACCGATGCTGCACGGGCGTCGGGCGAAATTGCGCAGGGCTTTTTCAAGTCCGACCCACAGGTGTGGGACAAAGAAGATGACGCAGGACCAGTGACCGAGGCTGACTTGGCCATCGACACAATGCTAAAGCAAACCCTGCAAGCCGCCCGCCCCACCTATGGCTGGCTGTCCGAGGAGACTGAGGATGATGCAGAACGCCTGTCGCGTGACAGTGTGTTCATCGTTGACCCCATCGACGGCACCCGCGCATTTATCGCAGGGCAGGCACATTGGGCACATTCGCTGGCGATTACCCACAAAGGCGTTCCTACGGTCGCCGCCGTTTACCTGCCAATCATGGACATGATGTTCACCGCAACCCTTGGCGGTGGCGCGTTTCTGAATGGGGCGCCAACTCAAGTTGCCGACCGTGCGCACGCCGAAGGTGCCTGTGTTCTGGCGGCCAAACCCAACTTTGAAGCAAAATACTGGCCCGGGGGATTCCCCGGCATCAGGCGCAGCTTTCGATCTTCACTCGCCTATCGCCTTTGCCTTGTGGCCGAAGGTGCGTTTGACGGAATGCTAACCCTGCGCGGCACATGGGAATGGGATGTCGCAGCAGGTGCGTTGATCGTGGCCGAAGCAGGCGGCATAGTCACCACACAAACGGGCGACACCGCAGTGTTCAACAACGCCCATCCAAAACTGAACGGCATGGTCGCATCCAACCCCGCGATCCACAGACAATTGATCAAAGGCTTGACACCCCCTGATGCTTGACGCTGCCCCCGCAGCAGGTCAACGCTGAACAGAACGCAAAGAAGGAAGATCCGATGACTCAGAACTTGCATTTGGTATTTGGTGGCGAATTGGTCGACCCGACAGGTACAGAATTTAAAGACGTAACCGCCATCCACACCGTCGGCATCTTCCCAGACCACGACAGCGCCTATAACGCGTGGAAGGCCGAGGCGCAGCGCACCGTAGACAACGCCCATATGCGATATTTTATGGTACCTTTGGACAGCTTTCTAAAAGATGCTGCCCCCGCAGAAGATCGGGACTAAGGTTCGATGGCGGCCCGTGGCATCACAGGTCCAAACGGGCCGCCTACAGTTTGGGTCCATTGTGGGACCGAAAATGCATTGGGCGCAATGAAAGAAATCGCTGCGCGCATGGCACAAATCGGTGATGCACCGGTGTTTTTCTTTACGGTATCAGCCGATCTTGGGATCATAGAAGATGCAGCAAAGCAGATTGATTCCGGAAATTCTTACACCCTCCAATCCATTCTCACTGATCAAGCCCCCGCACTTTTGCTGTGGGTGGCCGCCCCTTTGAAATTGGTTCCGCTAAATATTTGCCAACGTGCAGGCGTTGCTACAGCTTTGGTGCATGTCCCCGAACGACCGACCCAAGCACGTCCATGGCTGTGGCGAAAAACTGTTCTTCCCGGCGCGTTGCGGCAGATCAATCGAATTTTTACAACGCCAGTATCCACAACAGCATGGCGTGGACTGGGCGCAAGACCAACACGTGTTCAAACCTGTTCCAGTTTGGAAGAAGGCATCGTCGCGCCCCCTTGTAACGAAGCAGAACGGATTGCAATGTCCAACATCCTTGCCGCCCGTCCGGTTTGGTTTTTAAACAATCTGCCGCTAGATGAATTATCCTGGGTGGTACAAGCGATCCAAACTGTTCAACGTAGCTGGCCCCGATTGGTCACGATTCTAGACCCTGCAAATGTTGCCGACGTTCCCACCTTCAAAGACGCTTTAATCAACGAAGGTATCATCGTGCATGACCGCGCGATTGAGGGGGAGCCAGACGCGGTGACTCAGGTATTTCTAACCGACGGAGATGAAGAAGTTGGCCTGTGGTATCGCTTGTCAGCCCTGACCTATCTGGGCGGAACCCTGTCCGGCAAACCGGTTCGCAATCCCTTAGAAGCCGCGTCGCTGGGCAGTGCAATCGTCCACGGCCCGCGTGTCACAGCGCATAGATCCGCGTTTGATCGGTTGGCCGCGGCCAATGCAACCACGCGGATCAGTCATGGGCGGCAGATGGGCGATACCGTGTCGTTGCAACTGGCCCCTGACGCCTGCGCGGAACGGGCGAATGCTGCCTGGGGAGTTATGTCGGAGGGAGCAGAAATGGCGGATATTTTGGCAGCATACATCGCTGAACAACTGAACCTAGATATGGCGGTGTAACGATGCGTACCCCTGATTTTTGGTCCAAGCCTGCAGGGTTCTTGGCCACCACATTGCGTCCGTTGGGGGCCGTATATGGTTGGGGCACTGCACGGCGTGTAGCGCGTGCTGCATCTTATCAGGCAACCTGTCCGGTGATTTGCATTGGCAACATCAATGCAGGTGGCACCGGCAAAACACCTACAACCGTGGCGCTGGCCGAACGCCTGCAATCACGCGACAAGAAAGCGGTCATCCTGTCACGTGGATACGGCGGCACAGCGACGGAAGCAATGATCGTTGATCCATCGCAACACACAGCGGGTGTCGTCGGGGATGAGCCTTTGTTTATGGCAGGGTTCACCTCAGTCATTGTTGCCAAGGACCGTGTAGAAGGGGCAAAACTGGCCCAGACGCTCGCACCCGATGTGATCTTGATGGACGACGGATTTCAATCACCAGCCTTGCATAAGGATCTATCCATTGTGGTTGTCGATGCATTGCGTGGATTTGGAAACGGCCTTTGCATCCCCGCCGGCCCGTTACGAGAACCTGCTAAACAGGGCCTAAAGCGGGCCGATTTTCTACTTTCCCTTGGCGAACTGCCTGCACAGGATGCTTTCGCAGCACAGCATGATTTCACCATTCCGCACCTGACAGGCGCGCTGATCCCACTGTCAACAGGGATGCCATGGGCAGGATTGCCCGCTTATGCCTTTGCAGGAATAGGTCATCCAGAAAAGTTCTTTAACACCCTACGTGCAGCGGGCGTCGATCTACGCGGGACGCAAGCACTGGCGGATCACGAACCCATCAGCGCGGCCATGCTGGAACGCCTGCGCCGGGCCGCTATTGAACAGGGTGCGCAGCTGGTCACTACAGAAAAAGACGCAGCCCGACTGCCCGCCGAACTGCGTCCTTTGGTGTTACCATTTCCCGTCCGACTGGCCCTGCGGGATTGGTTCCCGCTGGATGCCGAGTTGCATAAATTGGGATTATAGCAGCGGATCAATCACCCCTTTGAAATCATCATAGGACATGTTGCTGTAAGTTGTGCCGTTGATCACAAAAGACGGTGTGGATGAAATCCCGTCCTGCTTTGCATTCGCTTCATACCACGCAACCAATTCAGAGGCATTGTCTGCATCTTCAAAACAGGCATCAACCGCTTCAGCGGACAGCCCAGCGGACAGGCCGATGCGGCGCAGGTTGGATGCTATTTCTTCCGGCGTTCCTTGCGCCCATGTTTGTTGCTGCTTGTACAACATATCGCTGATGGCGAAGAATTTTTCTTCACCATCACAACGTGCTACGATGGCCCCCCACAGACCGTAACGGTCAAAGAACACTTCGCGGTAGATGAACCGAACCTTGCCCGTGTCGACATAATCGCGTTTCAATTCCTGAAACGTCCCTTCGTGGAAACGGCGGCAATGCGGGCAGGTATAGCTGGCGTATTCGATGATCGTGACAGGTGCATCCGCTTCGCCCAGCGCCATATCGACAACAGCGAAGGATGTGTCCACTTCATCTTCTGGCACAGTCAGGAAATAACCGCCGACACCAATGATGGCGACAACTGCGGCGATGGCAATCATTTTGATGTTCATTTTTCTGAACCTCTTTCTTTCGTCATTACATTCGCCCCGAATGCGGCCAAAACCGCGCGAAGCTGTGGATCTTTAATTTCAGACGTTGTGGTTAGTGCTTCCGATTTGGTCGCCTGTGTCACAACGTGTGTGTTCTTCTGTTTTGCATCCGACAGCGTGAACCCAACTGGTGCAGTTTGTGTCAGGCGTACACGGGAAATCGCATTATACCCGTAACACGCATTCACCTTCGCCCTGATCTGCTCCAGCTGCATGTTCAGCATCGGGGCCTGTGCGCCTGTGGTCAGCAACGTTAGCGTCGCGCCAAAGCCTTTTTGCGCATACCCAACCTTCACAGGCGTACAAACCGCGCTGATATCCGGCCCTGCGACTTCGTCCCAATGGGTCACCAACCGCGATACGGCAAACCCGCGACTTTCCCCCACGCGACGCAAACGGCTTTCGACAAGACTGCCTGTCTTGCGAAATCCTTTCGACTTACGCTTGATAATCGGGGCCTGCGCCATGGACAGTTCCTTTTGATGCACCACTATTGTAACGGAAGACACAGGGACTGCCACCAAGATTCAGCAGAAAGACTTAACCATTGCGTGAACATGAATTAGTGACAGATCTTTTGATGTGGTACGATCGCAACGCGCGGTTGATGCCTTGGCGTACCCCGCCTGCGGATAAAGTGGCGGGGGTGAAACCTGACCCATACCGCGTGTGGATGTCGGAAATTATGTTGCAGCAGACGACGGTGGCTGCGGTGAAAGATTACTTTGTCGCCTTCACCGACCGTTGGCCCACTGTTCAAGACTTAGCAGCCGCCGAAGATGCGGACGTCATGGCAGCGTGGGCAGGTCTTGGTTATTATGCCCGTGCACGGAACCTTCTGAAATGCGCGCGGGTTGTGACGGATGACCACGGCGGGCAGTTCCCTGCGGATCATGCGCAGCTTTTGAAGTTACCAGGCATTGGACCCTATACAGCAGCAGCAGTTGGATCGATTGCGTTTGATCTGCCGGTGGCGGTTTTGGACGGAAACGTCGAACGCGTTATGGCGCGGATGTTTGACGTTCAAGTGCCTTTGCCGACATCGAAACCCGAATTGATGAGCCATGCAGAACGCCTGACCCCCAACAAAAGGCCCGGTGATTATGCGCAGGCGGTGATGGATTTGGGCGCAACAATCTGCACCCCGCGATCCCCCGCATGTGGGATATGCCCGTGGCGGGACCCGTGTCAGGCGCGGCAGATCGGCAATACAGCAGAGTTACCGAAGAAACTGCCGAAGATTCCAAAACCTATTCGGGTTGGGGTGGCATATGTAGTGATGGGTGAAGATGGATCGGTGTTGTTAGAACAGCGACCAGACAAAGGATTGCTCGGTGGTATGAAGGGGTTCTATGGGTCTGAATGGGCTGTGGAACTGGCAGATCACACACCGCCCCTAGACACCAACTGGATACAAAGCCATGTCGAAGTTCGCCACACATTCACGCACTTCCATCTGCGGTTGAGTGTAATGGTCACGAAAACCTCAGACACCAAAGACTTCACCCCGAAACACGACTTCCGACCCAGCGATCTACCGACAGTTTTCCAAAAAGTCTGGAACGCCGCGCAAGAAGTGGCCTAAGGCCACACTTCTTTCGTTCAGACTTTCGCGGTAGTGTTCAAAAAAAGGGATGCAGCATGGAATATACAACCAGACCCACATGGCAGGCAGCGATCCCATTTTGGATGTCGCTGGCCCTGATTCCGATGATATGGATCAGCGCGACACTTGGGGGATGGTGGGTTTTACTGCTGCCAGTCAGCACATGGTATGCGTTTTCGATCATCGATAAATTCGTTGGTTTGGACGTGGCCAACAGCGACCCATCGACGGACCATTCACAGTTAAAGTGGTACAGTGCGATCACCTTAATATGGGCACCGCTCCAATTCATCACAGTCTTTGCCGTGCTTGCCTATACCGTCAACGCCACCCAGCTTGGTGGATGGGAAAAGATCGGCCTGTTCATTGGTGTTGGTGTGATCACCGGCACTATCGGCATTAACTACAGCCATGAACTGATGCACCAACGCAGCAGGTTAGAACGTTGGTCGGCGGACATTTTACTCGCGATGGTCCTGTATTCCCATTTCCGGTCCGAACACCTGCTGGTTCACCATCGCTATGTTGGCACACCAAAGGATCATGTCACAGCGCGGTATGGCGAAGGGTTCTATCGCTTCTTTGCACGCGTGATTAGGCATTGTTTACCGTCCGCCTTTAAGGCCGAGGCTGACATGCTGAAACGCAAAAACAAACCATGGTACGACACGACCAATCCATTCTGGCGATATCTGGGACTGCAGGCTGGGTTCCTGATCTTTGCCGCATTGATCGGAGGATGGCAGGGTATTGGCTTGTTCGCCCTGCAGGCATTCGTCGCGATCTGGCAGTTAGAGATTGTGAATTACGTCGAACATTACGGCCTAACCCGCAAGCATTTGGGTGATGGGAAATATGAACATACTCAGCCGCGGCATTCATGGAACGCTTCGCAGAAAGCGTCGAACTGGCTGCTGATTAATTTACAGCGACATTCGGACCATCACTACAAACCGGATCGTCCGTATCCGTTGCTGCAATCACATGATGAATCATCGGCACCACAATTGCCTTACGGCTATCCGGTGATGACTGTCCTCGCCATATCCCCAACCCTGTGGCGCAGGGTGATGAACAAACGCGTCCAACGCTGGCGGGACATGTACTACCCCGAAATCACGGATTGGCAGCCCTACAACCAGCACAGCACACAAGCACCGCGCTAAAAGAAAAGACCCCGCCACAAAGGACGGGGTGCAAGGTGGTAGGCCGTCCCTTGGGTGGGCGGCCTACTGGCGGTAACTGTTGTGTTTGTGTTGTTGTGTAAGTGTTTGGTTAGACCGCAGCCGGGCCCATTTCCGCACGGATTTGTTGGCGCAGAAGGTCGATCGACACCTGTTTTCCGTTGCGGCGATAGTTCCAGTAGGACCAACCGTTACAGCTGGGTGCCTTTTCCAAAGCAGCGCCAACCTGATGGATTGATCCTGCGGCATCACCACTGATCAATGTTCCATCTGCACGGACCTTCGCGGTCATCCCACGCGGGCTGGTCAGGACTTCGCCCGGACGTAACATGCCACGTTCGACCAGCTGACCGAATGGAACACGTGGCTCGGACCGTTTCGAGGTCGTGACCTTCAATACCTCAGCATCGAATTTCTTGATCCCGTCGATGCGTTTTTGAGCAACCTTGCGATAGCTTTCTTCACGCTCGATCCCAATGAAGTCACGGCCTAGCATCTTGGCAACCGCACCTGTGGTGCCCGTACCAAAGAACGGGTCCAGAACCACATCGCCCACGTTGGTCGACTGAACCAGCACACGATGCAGCAGGGACTGCGGTTTCTGTGTCGGGTGGGCCTTCTGGCCATCCTCGCCTTTTAGGCGTTCATTCCCGTTACAGATTGGCAGCGTCCAATCGGACCGCATTTGTTTGTCTTCGTTTAGGGCCTTCATGGCCTCATAATTAAACGTGTATTTCGATTTTTCAGACTTGGACGCCCAGATCATCGTTTCATGGGCATTGGTCAAACGCTTGCCACGAAAATTTGGCATGGGGTTGGATTTGTTCCACACTACGTCGTTCAAAATCCAGAAACCTGCATCCTGCAACGCCGCACCCACACGGAAAATGTTGTGATAACTGCCAATGACCCAGATCGCGCCGTTGGGTTTCAAAAGGCGGTTCGCAGCCTTCAACCATTCACGGGTGAATTTATCGTAAATCGCAAAACTGTCGAATTGATCCCAAGCATCATCGACTGCGTCTACCTTGGAATTGTTCGGACGATGAAGGTCGCCCTTCAACTGCAGGTTATAGGGTGGGTCTGCAAAAATCAGATCAACGCTTTCCGCCGGAAGCGCGTTCATTTCTTCGATACAATCGCCGGACAATATTGTGTTTACGGGTAGGGAAGTCCCCCCCGCTGTTGGTCGTTTAGGTGCCATGTCTCTGCCTCGTTCCCCGTGTCTTTGTGCACGGTGGTATGTGGATAAAGATGAGTCATGATGGATTCCCGGTCAATTTCTTTATTGATTCAATAGGTTAGTTTTTACCCTTGAAACAACATATTGTGTACGGGTTTAAAGGAACGCCTATGATGTGGTGTTACCCCCAGTTCAACTAAGGCAGCTTTGTGTCGAAGTGTGGGATATCCCATGTTCGTCTCCCAACCGTAGCCTGGAAACTGTTGCGCTAAATCCCGCATGACATAATCGCGCCTGTTTTTAGCCACGATTGACGCCGCTGCAATCGACTGTGATCGGGCGTCGCCTTTGATCACTGTCATGCTTTTCAACGTCAAATCACGGGGCGTCATGTTTCCGTCGATCAGAACAAAGTCCGGCACGGCTGGCAGATTCTGAATCGCACGGACCATAGCGATGTGGGACGCGCGAAGGATGTTATGTTCATCAATCTCGGCCACCGAACAAATCCCCAGCGCGGTTTGTGCCGTTTCCATGATGTGCGTTTCGATCTTTAGCCGCCTGGTTTCCGACAGCTTCTTACTGTCATCCAATCCTTCGGGGATGTTGTTCGGATCAAGGATCGCGGCAGCGGCATAGACGGGGCCAGCGATTGGGCCGCGACCAACTTCGTCAACGCCAGCGATGATGGGGTAACCACGGGCGATTAAATCCCGTTCGATATCGAATGTAGGTGCCATGGGGGTGGCTAACTCTATCCTGCAAAAGAAAAAAGGGGGCGGGTCCCATGTCCAATCCCGCCCCCGATCCAATCAGTCTTTAGGAAAAGACCGAATTCTTAACGCACAACATACCCTGCGCGGCGCATACACCGTGCGCGGAATCCCCTGCGGCGTTGGTTTTCAACCGTCCGCACTTTGGCAAAACACCGATCCGGCAAGCGGTTCACGTTCACATCGCTACGTTCAAGGCAGCGCAGCGCGAACATCTTTACCTGACCGTGGCGCGTTTGGTGGCGGCGCAGGCATCGGGCCGGAACCACTTTGTTTCGCGCTGGACGTGTTGTTTGTGTATAGCGGCGCTCAGTTGCCTCAGCCTCCCGACGATTTTCGCGCTTGTTGTGAATGACGTTCCCCACGATCGCGAGGCCCAGAAGACCAACGACCAGTTGTTCAGCAGTCAGGCCATGGGACCGTTGTTGCGCCTGTGCCGGTTGCGTCAGACCCATAGTAAGGGCGGTGATCAGAATCAGACTAATTGCTTTCATTGTATGTCGCCTTTCATTGCGATGGTGATGACGTCAGGCTGGGACAACAGGCGGAAGTCGCGCAATATCGGCGGGATGTTATGGCATAACAGTCACCCGTTATTGCCTTTTGCGTTCGGAAATCTGACATTCGTACACATGAAACGTACACTTTTATATGCAGCGGCTTTGGTCGCGCTTGCCAGCACCGCGCAGGCCGCGTGTTTTGTGGAATACAAGGCCAAGCAAGATGATCCGTTGAACCTGCATTACGGGATCATCAAACTGGATGGACCATGCGCCGAGGTTGAAGGCCAGGTCGGCGCACGCCTTGCCCCGGAAGGCTGGGAATTGCTGACCGTTCTGTCGGCCACCAACAAACTACCAAACGCAGCCAAGCGGGAGGACGCAGGTGGCTACTTCCTTCGGTTCTAACTCCAAAAGCGTCACGCGGATTATTGGCGTCGGCATTCTGGTGATTGTTGTGCTGTTGGCGATTACCGGTCTGTGGCTGCTGGCCACCCTGCCCGATGGCAATGCGTTCAATGAACGGGTCGAAGCGATCTTTATCGCCAATGATGCGCTGACGGGTCAGGGGGATATCAAGTTTCTTGAGATTCTGGCGCAATCCGGCACGGCGTTTGCGGATACATTGTCCAGCTATCGCGTAGTGATCTTTGTCCTGTTGATTCTTGCAACGGCCTTGCTGGTCGCGACATTGGTGTTTCTGGCCCTGTTGGTCACGCTGACACGGCAACTGGCGCGGGTCGAGGCGTCGGGGATACAGGTCAATTCACTCTACATCTCACGCGCGGAAAATCTGGTGCTTTTGAACAATATGGAATTCACCCTAACCCCCGCCGCGATGGAGACTTTGGCAACCTTGGCAGAGGCTCGCATGGATGGGGACATGCTGTCAGGGTCAGAACTGGAAGGCCTGATCGCAGGCAAACCCGCCGCCGATTGTGACGAAGCAGCGGGGGCCACGCGGATCAAACGGTTGCGTGATACGATGGGCAATCAGTTGGTATCGACGCTGTTGGTGCGCAATGTCGCCCGCAAGGGATATATGTTGGCGATTGATAAGGATGTGATTGACCTGACCTAAGGGCTGGAAAATCACACATCCATTACCCACCTGCCATATGAGGGAGAACATAAATGGCACTACCAATCGCACCCTTTGCAGGCATTGCCCTGCGCTATGGCGGCGTTGCTGCGGCAACCTTTGTGGCGACCCGTGCCATTCCCAGAATGCGCCGGAATCAGAAAACCGAAGATGTTCTGGACACGGTCGAAGAAGGTTTTGAATTTCGCCGCGATCCTGAACAGATAACAGGCACAGGTCGTTACAGGCGCACCATACAAATTGGTCGAAATGGGCCAAAAATCGAACTGGATATCGCTTCACTGACACGAATTCGGTTCCGACGCTTGCGTTAACCCCTTTAAAACCACCATCACAATCCCAACTGCGCCCGAATGTCCGCTGGACTGTTTGCGGGCGCACGGCTAGATACCGCCTTGACGTGCCCCTGCTGGGGGACCGACTCATTGGGCTTGTTTGCCCTTTAAGTATCCGAAATGGGCGAATACTTGCCCGCAACGATAATATTGGAGGAACCTCGTGGCGCACACAGACGAACACGAAGGCACCCGTAGAGATTTTCTTTACTATGCCACAGCCGGTGCAGGCGCAGTGGCAACCGGTGCTGCGGTTTGGCCTTTGGTCAACCAAATGAACCCATCCGCAGATGTGCGGGCTTTGTCATCCATTCGCCGGGATGTGTCCGGCGTAGAACCCGGCACGCAAATCACGTTTCTTTGGCAAGGTAAGCCAGTATTCGTACGCCGCCGGACCGCAAGTGAGATCGAGGAAGCACGCGCAGTTGACCTAGCTGACTTGCAAGATCCCATAGCGCGGAACAATAATAGCGAAGACGATCTACCTGCAACTGACGAAAACCGCACATTGGATGCGGAAGGCGAATGGTTGGTGATGGTTGGTGTATGTACACACCTTGGTTGCGTGCCACTAGGCGATGGTGCTGGCGACTTTGGCGGCTGGTTCTGCCCATGTCACGGATCCCACTACGACACTGCTGGTCGCATTCGCAAAGGCCCTGCGAACCAAAACCTTTTGGTTCCTATTACGCGCTTTGACGGCGACGAACTTGTTATTGGCGAGGAGGAAGAATAATGGGCGGTATTCCCCACGATCATTACGAACCAAAGTCTAACTTTACGAAGGGTATGCAGAAACGCTTGCCCGTCATCGGCCTGTTGTACGACACACTGATGATCCCGACTCCTAAAAACCTGAACTGGATGTGGATTTGGGGCATTGTCCTGACGTTCTGTCTGGCGATGCAAATCATCACAGGCATCGTTCTGGTGATGCATTATACACCGCACGTTGACATGGCTTTTGCATCTGTTGAGCACATCATGCGTGATGTGAACGGCGGTGCAATGATCCGTTATTTCCACATGAACGGCGCGTCGTTGTTCTTTGTTGCTGTATACGCCCACATTTTCCGCGGTCTGTATTACGGGTCTTACAAAGCACCGCGCGAAATCACGTGGATCATCGGCATGCTGATCTATCTGTTGATGATGGGCACAGCGTTCATGGGTTACGTTTTGCCTTGGGGCCAAATGTCGTTCCACGGGACTGCTGTTATCACTGGCCTGTTCGGCGCTGTTCCATTCGTGGGTGAAGCGCTGCAAACATGGCTGCTGGGCGCCACAGCCGTTGGTCAGTCGGCATTAAACCGCTTCTTCAGCTTGCACTATCTGCTACCCTTCGTGATCGCGGGTCTTGTGGTTGTGCACATC
>JBMZCY010000028.1:0-15451 GCA_049613825.1 Planktomarina sp. | reverse complement strand
GCCCCTGAACCATTGACGGACCATGACATGCACATAGCACTTGCTGCTTTGATGGTACGATTGGCGCGGGCGGATCACGATTATTCGGACGCCGAAGTGGCAAAGATTGATGCGACCTTGGCGACCCAGTTCGGCTTATCCCCATTTGACACGGCGAAACTGCGTGGTGAGGCCGAAGTGTTAGAGGCTGAGGCCCCTGATACGGTGCGCTTTACCAAAGCCCTGAAAGATACGGTCGCGTACGAAGATCGCTTTGGTCTGGTGAAATCCCTTTGGACGGTGGTGTTGGCCGATGGTGAACGCGCGGATGAAGAAGACGCGCAGATGCGGCTGATTGTGAACCTATTGGGAATCAATGATCGCGATTCAGCATTGGCAAGGCAAGCAGCGGGATGATCGCGCATCTGCCGATGTATGATGTTCTCGGGAACCAGAATGCGCAGGACTATCTGGCACAACCAATCCCCCCTCGGCCCTAGGGTCACAGGCAATCCGCTTGCACCGCAGCGTCCTTTGTGGCCTATTTCCCCAAATCGAAAGGCCATGACGTGTCCGCACAGACTCCGATTCTTGAAATCAAAGATCTGCATAAATCCTACGGGGATTTGCAGGTTCTGAAAGGCGTTAGCATCACTGCGAAAGCAGGGGATGTTGTCAGCCTTATCGGGTCATCCGGCTCAGGCAAATCCACCCTTCTGCGCTGCTGCAATTTGTTGGAACTGTCGCAGTTTGGCGAAATCCTGTTCGACGGTGATCCGGTCAAATGGAAAGGTGAAGGTCACAACCGTCAAGCGGCAGACCAAAATCAAGTAACCAAGATGCGCACCAATCTGTCGATGGTGTTTCAACAGTTTAATCTATGGTCCCATATGACGATCCTGCAAAACGTCATGGAAGCACCGGTGACAGTTCTGAAACGCGATCCAAAAGTGGTTGAAACTCTGGCCCGTGATTTGCTGGCCAAAGTTGGCATCGGTGACAAATGTGACGTCTATCCGGCGCAGCTGTCTGGTGGCCAACAGCAACGCGCGGCAATCGCCCGCGGCCTTGCCATGGAACCCAAAGCGCTACTGTTTGACGAACCGACTTCGGCATTGGACCCAGAGTTGGAGCAGGAAGTCATCAAAGTCATCAAAGACTTGGCCGCCGAAGGGCGCACGATGTTGATCGTCACGCATGACATGGCCATGGCGCGGGATGTATCGGACCACGTGGTGTTCCTGCACAACGGCCTGATCGAAGAACAAGGGGCGCCTGCTGACGTGTTCAGCGCACCCAAATCCGAACGACTGCAGCAGTTTCTATCTGCTGTATCGCACTAACCAAACTCATCAAACACTAGGGAGAATTCTGATGAAAAACTTGATCCTAACAACTGCTGCACTGGCCCTGATGGCTGGCATGGCGACTGCTGAAACTGTACGTTTGGGCACCGAAGGCGCATATGAGCCTTGGAACTTCTTGGACGACAACGGCGAAGTTGCTGGCTTTGAGCGCGACTTGGGCGACGAACTGTGCGCACGTGCAGAACTGAAATGCGAATGGGTGACCAACGCTTGGGATTCTATCATTCCAAACCTTGTGTCCGGCAACTACGACGCGATCATCGCGGGTATGTCCATCACAGCTGAACGTGCGGAAGTTATTTCCTTCACACAAGGCTATACACCAGCAGACCCGTCTGCATACGTGGCACTGTCCGCTGACGTTGATCCGTCGTCTGCAGTGATCGCTGCACAAACCAACACCATCCAAGCGGCATTTGTTGCTGGCATGGGTGCTACTTTGGTTGAATTCGCAACGCCAGAAGAAACAGTGGCTGCTGTCGTTTCCGGCGAAGCAGACGCAGTTCTTGCTGATAAATCTTTCTTGGACACAGCAATCGAAGCAAACGGCGACTTGGTTATGCTGGAGAAAATGGAATCCATCGGTGACGGTGTCGGCATGGGCTTCCGCCAGTCTGACGACGAAATGCGCGCGAAATTCGACGCGGCAATCGCGTCCATGAAAGAAGACGGTTCTTTGAACGCGTTGATCACAAAATGGAAAGTGGCAACCACATTCTAAAGACAGGTTAAGCTGTCTACGAAGGGGTCGGTTTTCCGACCCCTTTTGCGTTTGTTAAAAGCGGTCTGGTCTGTAAGCCGACAGGAATGATTGCGTCCTGTTGGTCGAACCATGGATCACTTCATCCGCCACCAATTCGCCCATAACAGCCCCAAGTGTGACGCCGGAATGCATGACGGCAGTATAAATCCGGTCAGTGATGCGCCCTACGATGGGCAGGCCATCCACAGGCATAGGCCGCCATGCCAAATTCATCGCAGCAGGCGACAGGTCCAAATGTGGAAACAGGCCGCACAGGCGGTGCATGGCATCATCGACGGTATCCTGCAAATCAACGCCGCTTAGGTCCGTTTCGGATGATTGATGTCCGATGTCTGTTGGCATGATAAACGCCCCGTCTGCACGTTGCCGGATGTCACCCACAGGGGATGCCAAAACGTGGCTGGAGACCTTTTCGACCGCGTCCGTCGTCACGACCAATGTCGGGCTGGACTTTAAGGGTGGCGAGGTTTCAAACCCCGACAACAGGTCTTCTGTCCCCGTTCCAGCCGCGACAATAACCTGATCGGCGGGCAAATCCCCGAGGGCCGTTTTCACGATTGGCCCAACGGCAGTTTCCTCAATCCGTTCCACATGCACGCCCCGAAACACCATCGCGCCGGATCGTTTCAACAGGTCACCTACAGCATGGTTTGCATCCACGACCAGTTCCGATGGGAACCGCAGGCTGATATCTGGCGGCGAGACGATTGCAGGTTCTAATTGCTGAAACTCCGCCGATGATAGGACTTCAACCGGATAACCCAAATCGGACAGCTGTTTGTGTTGCGCCATCAAACCGTCTGCATCTTGATCCCACGCGATGCTACCCCGTCCTTCGGGCTGCAATCCAAAATCTGCAATCATCTTTGCCCAAGCCTGTAGCCCCGCAACCCGCAGGTGGAAGTGGTCTTCGTTTGCGGAATAACTGGCGTTCACCCATCCGAATGACGCCGCCGTCGCCCTGCCCTGCCCTGCGTCTAGCACAGTCACCTGCGTCCCCTGCCGAGACAGGTGATATGCTGTCGCGGCACCGATAATGCCGCCGCCGATAATGATGATTTTCTGAGCCATACCCTTGGGTAATGCGGCGATTTCATTACCTCAACCCCATCAGGCGTTGACACCACTGCGGCCACAACGTTTTGTCGACAAAACGCGAAGGACCACCCATGTTTGCCTACTGCACTGACCCATCTGTCTTGGAAGGCCTGCCGTGGCTGTCGTGCTTTCTGACGACCGGCAAACATTTCTTGTTCTATCAATCCTTCGGAACAGTGCTGTTGTTACTTGCCATCACTGCCCCTGCTGCACTGGCATTCGGGTTTGGCGGGGCGATTGCTGCGCGATCATCGGTGCGCCCAGTATCGTGGCTGGGCAAGCTGTACATCGGAGCCGTGCGCGGCATCCCTGACATTGCGTTCTTTCTGTTCTTTGTGATCGCGCTTGATCAAGGTTTTGAGTATCTGCGCCACCAAGTGATCTGTCCCGATTGGACCGATCCCATCCGTCAAGGCGCCGACTTTATTGTCTGTGACGCCGCCAAACTGCCGCTGAATTCCGCCCCACAATGGCAGCACGAGGTCTACGGCTTTTTCGTCGCTGTCCTGACCTTTGCCATTGTGTTCGGCGCCTTCACAGCCAATGTCCTGTTCGGCGCCATGCGGGCCGTGCCAAAGGGCCAGTTAGAGACCGCAGCCGCCTACGGCATGTCCAACCGCCAGACGTTCTGGCGTGTGATGGTACCGCAAATGTGGGTTTATGCCCTGCCCGGCCTTTCAAACCTTTGGATGGTGCTGATCAAGGCGACCCCGCTGCTGTTCTTGTTGGGAATCGAAGACATTGTGTATTGGGCGCGGGAATTGGGCAGCACCAAAGGCGTGCGCTTCACCGACTATCCCCACGGCGATCTGCGCCTGTGGTATTTCTTGTTCCTGTTGGTATTCTATCTGGCCTTCACGCGTGTATCCGAAGTGTTCCTTGACCGCCTGACCACCCGCCTATCGCGCGGCCAAGCCTTTGCAGGGGGGGCAGCATGACCTATCAATCTGAAATGGAAGGCCATTCGAATGGCCTTCCCCAAGCCCTTTCGAAAGGGCTTGCAAGATGAGCTGCCTTCAAACCATCCAAGACTATACCTTCCGATCCATCGGTTTTGGCGAACGCCAGCTGCCCAAGACGGATTTCACCCTGTGTGAGCATTTCACGCTGATCGGATCGGGCATGATCTGGAACATCTATTTCGGAATCATAGCCCTATTCATCGGGTTCTTCATCGCCAATGCTGTGGCCTTGGGCAAAGCAAACGGTCCGAAATGGCTGCGCAAAATCTGTGAAGGGTTCATCCTGATCTTTCGCGGATCACCGTTGTTCATCCAGTTCTTCCTAGCCTATTTCATCTTCCTGCGCCTGAAACAGAACGGCATTCTGCCTTTCCTGACCGCAGCCCAAGCCGGCGCGTTGGTTGTGCTGGTCCTGAACACCGCCGCCTATTCCGCACAAATTTTCTACGGTGCCCTGATATCTGTCCCACGGGGCGAGGCTGAGGCCGCGAATGCATACGGATTCACCGGCTGGGCAAAGTTCCGTCGGATCATTTGGCCTACCCAACTGCGTCTAGCGTGGCCTGCCTACACGAACGAGGCGATCTTCCTGTTCCACGCAACAACGCTGGTCTTCTTCAGTGGTTTTCCCGCATGGCAACAGCGCGGCGACGCGCTGTATTACGCCAGCTATTTCGCGGACAAAACGTTTAACCCGTTTGTGCCTTACCCGATCCTTGCGTTCTATTTCATCATTTTGACTTTCATCGTGATCGGTCTGTTCGGGCTAGTGAACACCTATCTAAACCGCCACCTGCCATCTGATAAAAAGCCGAAACTGCGGTATCGTCCGCAGATCATCAGGTGAGCCTGCGCATCGCCGCCATCGACCTGAACGGTCAGTTCCGCGGCAAACGTGTGCCTGCATCCCATGTGGGCAAGCCTGCGAATATGCCGCTGTCCGCGATGAATTTGGATATCGAAGGCGCGGATATTGAGGACTCCCCACTGGTGTTTGCCACGGGGGATCAGGACGGGGTTCTGGTACCGTGGTCTGATCCGATCCCGCTGCCATGGCTGGGTCGGGGGGCGAAACTACAGCCTGCCATGATGACCGTAGATGGGGTCGCTCCGTTTGCAGGTGATCCGCGTCAGGCTTTGGTTGATATACTGGATCGGTTTGCAGCCATTGGCCAAACCGTCATCGCCGCGTGTGAATTGGAGTTCTACCTACTGGAAGAAGACGGCAACTTCGCCGCCCCCATCAATCCGCAAACAGGAAGGCGGTTGGCGGAAACAAGCATCCTGTCGCTGCGCGAAATGGACGGGTTTGCTGCGTTTTTTGACGCGATAGAAACAAGTGCCAAAGCCATGGGCCTGAACGATCTGATCATCACTGCTGAAGCAGGCGTGGGTCAGTTCGAGGTCACCCTGTCCCATGGCCCAGCCCTGAAAGCCGCAGATGATGCGGTTTTGTTGAAAGAACTGATCAAAGGCACCGCCCGCGCACAGGGGATGGCCGCGACATTCATGGCCAAGCCCTTCCTGAGCGAGGCCGGCAATGGCATGCATACCCATTTCTCGGTTGAGGATGCAGACGGTCAAAACGTGTTCTTACAAGATAACCAATTGCACGCAGCGGTCGCGGGATGCTTGGACCATTTCACCGCATCAACCCTGATCTTCGCCCCCCATACCAACAGCTATGCCCGGTTTGTAGAGTCCGCCCATGCGCCAACATCGGCCACATGGGGGCATGACAACCGCACGGTTGCGGTGCGTATTCCCAAGGGTGCCCCACGGGTCGAACATCGCGTCGCCGGTGCGGATGTGAATCCTTATCTGCTGTATACGGCGATCTTTGGTGCAGCTTTGCATGGGATGGACCGCAAGCTGCCCCCCCCCCCTGCGACCACGGGCAATGCGTATGACCGAACAGATGCGACACGATTGACCTCCACTTGGGGCGAGGCGATTGTTGCATTTGGCGCAGCGTCATGGGACGGGATATTCCCGCCCCTACTAATCGAAAACCTGATCGCAACAAAGCAGCAGGAACTTAAATTGTTCAGCGATTATTCCGACACCCAAACCTTGTGGAAGTTGGTAGAGGTTGTTTAGCTCACGATAACCCCCTACGCTTTTCAAAACCACTCAAACCGACGAGGTTCTGATGCTGATCGGCATTCTACAGGCAGGCCACGCACCTGATCCTGTGCAAGACAATCATGGCAATTTCAAAGACATGTTTGCACGGCTGCTGGACGGCCATGGCTTTACCTTCAAATCTTGGGATGTCGTCGACGGGATCTTTCCTGCCAAAGTGTCCGATGCAGACGGGTGGCTGGTCACGGGTTCCAAACACGGAGCCTATGAAAATCACGCCTTTATCCCTCCGCTAGAAAAATTTATCCGCGCCACTTTCGAAGACGGACGCCCTATGGTCGGCGTCTGCTTTGGCCATCAGGTCATCGCGCAAGCCATGGGTGGCAAAGTTGAAAAATTCGACGGCGGATGGGCCATTGGCCGCACAGAATATGAATACAACGGTAGACCTGTCGCCCTCAACGCGTGGCATCAGGATCAGGTGATGGAACGTCCTGAAGCGGCACAAGTGATTGGATCAAACGATTTCTGCGAAAACGCAGCGCTGCTGTACGGCGATAAAATGTACACAATTCAGCCGCATCCCGAAATCCGCAACCCGATCCTTGCCGACTATTTGAAATCCAAAGCAGACGATCCTTTGTATCCTGCCGAAATCATCGACGTGGCTGCAGCCAATGTGCACACGCCTACTGCAGATATGGAAATCGCCGCAGACATTGCCGCGTTTTTCAAAGGCGAGTTTACGCGATGAGTTGGAAAGACACCTTACCTGCGCCCGCGCAACAGTATTTGAAAAACCAAACGCTGGACGAAGTCGAATGCATCATTTCCGACTTCCCCGGCGTGGCACGAGGTAAGGCAGTACCTGCGGGTAAGTTCGCTAAATCCAAAAGTTTCTACCTGCCCAATTCCATCTACATGCAGACCATGACAGGTGAATGGGCCGAGGCTGCGGGGCCGGAAGGCTGGATCGAACCGGACATGACTTTGGTGCCTGATATGGACACTGCGACTGCTGCGCCATGGACGGGCGACTGGACACTGCAAGTCATCCATGACGCGTTTAACCAGCAAGGCGAACCGATCCCCTTTGCGCCGCGCAATGTTCTGAAGCGCGTAGTGAAACTGTTCACCGATATGGGCATTACACCTGTGGTGGCGCCTGAAATGGAATTCTTCCTTGTCGCCCGCAACATTGATCCGGCACAGCCGATCAAGCCGATGATGGGACGATCCGGCAGGCCAGCGGCAGCACGGCAGGCCTATTCCATCACAGCAGTCGATGAATATGGCCCCGTGATCGACGACATCTATGACTTTGCAGAGGCGCAGGGGTTCGAGATCGATGGTATCACCCAAGAAGGCGGCGCGGGTCAGGTGGAAATCAACCTTGCCCATGGCGACCCAGTAAAGCTGGCCGATGAAGTGTTCTACTTTAAGCGCTTGATCCGCGAAGCAGCGTTAAAGCACGACTGCTTTGCAACCTTCATGGCGAAACCGATTGCCGAAGAACCGGGCAGTGCGATGCACATCCATCACTCGTTTTTGGATACGGAGGGCAAGAACATTTTCGTTGGGCCACAGGGCGGCGAAACGGACGCATTTTATCACGTGATTGCAGGAATGCAGAACCATCTGCCGTCTGTGATCGCGATGCTTGCGCCTTACGTGAACAGTTATCGTCGCTACGTGAAAGACCTTGCCGCCCCCATTAACCTTGAGTGGGCGCGGGACAACCGGACGACGGGCATTCGTATTCCGCTGTCAGAACCGCAAGCACGGCGTGTCGAGAACCGTCTGGCAGGCATGGATTGCAATCCGTACTTGGGTATAGCTGCATCACTGGCTTGTTGTTATCTGGGCCTGCAAGACAAACTGCGCCCAACAGAACAATACAAAGGCGACGCGTATGAGAGTGAGGAAGCAATCCCCCGTGATCTGTATTCAGCGCTGGACTTGTTCGACAATGCAGAACGGTTGCAAGATATTCTGCACCCCGAATTTGGCCGTGTGTTTTCAATCGTGAAAAAGACGGAGTATTCCGAATTCCTGCAAGTCATTTCCCCATGGGAACGCGAACACCTGTTGATGAACGTCTGACCCAATGAGCTTTCTTTTCGCCAACGACGAACGGGGTCGCTACCCCGACAGCTGGTATGCCGCCAGCACCGACCTGCCCCAACCGCGTTTGCCTTTGAAAGGCGCGAAACGGACGAACGTGTGCATCGTCGGTGCAGGGTTCACTGGGCTATCTGCCGCACTGCATCTGGCGCAGGCAGGGATGAAGGTAACGGTGCTGGATGCGCACCGCGTTGGCTTTGGCGCATCAGGGCGCAATGGGGGGCAAGTGGGATCCGGTTTCAATCAGGATCAAATCAAGCTTGAGAAAACCATGGGGACCGACGCCGCGCGGCATTTGTGGGACATGACCCAAGCGGCGAAGGCATTGGTGCGGAATTTGGCAACAGCGCATGCACCAGATGCTGGGATCAGTGCAGGCGTGGCTCATGCGGATTTCCATGCAAGCGATACCGAAGACAGCCATGCCTATGCGGCCTATCTGGCGGATAACTATGGCTATGATCATATCGAATGCCTTGATCGATCCGGCATGACGCAGATCATTAAATCCGCAAAATACACAGGCGGTACGATTGATTGGGATGCATTTCATCTGCACCCTTTGCGCTTTGCCACCGGATTAGCACGGGCCGCCGAGGCCGCTGGCGTGACGATCCACGAGAACTCTCACGTCCATCACATCCAACGCGGACGGCCCGCCACTGTGCAAACGGACAAAGGGCACGTGACAGCTGATTGGGTGATCCATGCCACAAACGGCTATCACACCAGCCTGTCGCGCACGCAGGCCGCACGGGTGATGCCGATCAACAACTATCTCGTGGTGAGTGAACCGTTGGATGATCCAACTGTGGTTCTGGCAAAGAATATCGCTGTCGCCGACAACCGGTTTGTGCTGAACTATTACCGCCTGTCCCATGACAACCGCCTGATTTTTGGCGGTGGGGAAAGCTACGGGAAGACGTTTCCGAAAGATATCTTCGCCAAAGTGCGCAAACCGATGTTGGAGATTTTCCCTCAGATGAAAGGCGTAAAGCTGACCCATGCATGGGGTGGCACTTTGGGGATTACGCCAACGCGCCTTCCGCTGTTCACGCGGATTGATGCGACTCAACTGGTCGCCAGTGGGTTTTCGGGTCATGGTGTGGCGTTAGGGACATTCGCAGGCAAAGTCATGGCGGATGTCATTACAGGCCAGACCCGTGAATTCGATGTGCTGTCTAAGTTAGCAGTCCCACCCTTCCCCGGCGGCCAAGCCCTGCGCACGCCGATTATGGCACTAGCGATGACATGGTTCGCGCTGCGCGACAGGATCGGGCTGTAATTATTGTGAAATGCGGAACACACAGCCGTCGGTAATCAACTGCGGCTGTGTCAGGCACAGGCCCTTGGCCACAGTCCACGCGGCAATCACCTTTGGCACATAGTCCCGCGTTTCCTTGTACGGCGGCACACCATCATTGCGTGTCACTGCGTTTTCACCTGCATTATATCCGGCCAGCATCAGGACCGGATCTTTGTCGAACATATCTGCCAGAAATTCGAGGTACGCGACGCCGCCCTTAATGTTATCCACTGGATCTTTGCGGTTGGTCGTCCCGAACCGCTGCGCCGTGGCCGGCATCAACTGCATCAAACCCGCAGCCCCTGCACTGCTGGCCGCATCTGCACGACCGCGACTTTCGACATAGATCAGGGCCAGCACGAATGCAGGGCTGATATCAGTACCAACGGTCTGCGCCAGAATCGTCCTGCCATGGCGTGCTGCAATATCCTGCATATCTTGCAGACGTGGAATAAAGACCTGATTGCTGCCTTGGGACAGGGCCTTCACGGCCTCGTCCAACCGGCCGGGGCTTTTGTCGGCAATATCGGGGCTGATCCCCTCCCAATACCACTGGTATGCCGCTTCACGGGGTGCTGAGCCTGCGGGCGCTTTGGCAACAGGTCGCGCCGCGCCGCGCGAAACTGGTGCTGCCCCCGCCCGTGGTGGACCAGATGGTCCCCCCGGTGCGATCTGCACATCAATACGCGGACCATCCCCTGATGGCGGTTTAATGCGTCGGAAGGTGAAATCTTGTGCAAACGCCATACTGGCCGGCACGGACAAGGCAAATATCAACGCAAAAGTGATTCTTGCACGGTTTTGACTTGTAAATAACATCTGCCTGGTTCCCGCATGTCTGCTTTGGACTGTGGATAATTTTAGCGATATTGACCCTATTTTTAGGGACTATGTCCATCATATGTTTCAACAAGTTGATCTTTCAAAATCAAAACTCAATAAAATCAATATATTACATGCTTTTCTTGGAAACAGTTCGTCCACAAAACTGCAATCAAAGGCCAAATTCACGCCTCAAAGCACTGACTATTATATCACATCCAAAGGCGGATGAAGCACAGCAGTGGTTTATACGAATAGCCTGGGAGAATGAAGCAATCGGTCTGTCCCAGACCACTTACTAAGGTGACTAATATGAACAAGTTTTTCGAATTCGCACAGGACGAAGACGGCGCAGTAACAGTTGACTGGATCGTCCTTACAGCTGCCGTTGTTGGGCTGGGTGCTGCCGTTTTGGGGTCTGTGCAAACAGGCGTGCTGTCGTTGGCCGGCAAAACTGAAACCGCGCTGACCAACGTGTCAGTTCCGACAATTGTCATCGGTAGGGAATAATCTGACAGCTAAGCCTTTTAGATATATTTGGATAAGGGTCGCTGTATCACAGCGGCCCTTTTTCTTTGCACAGCAGGCTTCGTCAAATTTCTGCCCTGCTTGCCTTTATATGATCCACAAGAAGGCCGGATTTATCCGCGCCAAGGCCGCAATCCACCTACACATTAACCATAACGCAGGTATTCCGACCTGCTTTTAGGAAAGAGGCCGCGATGCGTTTTATCTTTGTAGGTGTATTGGCCGTCGGCATGCTGTTGGCAGGTGGGGCCGTGATGATGTTGAAATATTATGTGTCATCCCAGCAATCTGCCTTTGCTGCCCAAATGCAGGCACGGGGTGTTGCGATCCCGCTGGTCCCTGTAATGGTTGCCGCACGCCCGTTGCGATATGGTGAAGAACTGCGCCCGCAGGACATGCTGAAAATCGACTGGCCCAGTACCGCCCTTCCCCCCGGTGCATTCGCCAAGATGACAGACATCTTTCCAAAAAGCGGGGAAACACGGTTTGTGACCCGGGCCATGGAACGGGGTGAACCGATCCTGCAAGTCAAAGTGACAGAACCCGGTGCAGACGCTGGCATCCGTTCACAGTTGCAACGCGGAATGCGGGCTTTTGCGATTAACGTAAACGTACAGACGGGCGTGTCAGGCTTTCTGCGTCCCGACGACCGTGTGGACGTATATTGGACAGGCGCAGGTCCCGGCACAAATGGCACGCGCGGTGCGAACATCACCCGCCTGATTGATCGCAGTCTGAACGTTATCGCGGTGGATCAAAGTGCCGACACCGATTCAAACGGGACGAACATCGCCCGCACCATCACTGTTGAAATCAGTCCGCAGCAAGTGGCCGCCTTGGCCCAAGCCCAGACCAGCGGACGCTTGTCCCTTGCCCTTGTCGGGTCCGAAGACGACACATTGGCCTTGGCGGATGAGGTCGATCAACGTAGTCTTTTGGGTCTGTCTTCCCCCACAATAGAATCACCTAAACCTGAACGGATCTGCATTGTGAAAACACGTCGTGGGGCAACTGTGGTAGACATTCCCATCCCATGCACAAATTGATGTGTCCGCGCCAAGCATTGTTTCCAAATTTGGCAAAAACCTAGATTTTAAGGCGAATTTGCCATACTCTTGCCTGAAAGCAGGCGCATGACCTGTATCCAAAACGTGGTCAGAGAGCAGGTCACATGACATATAAAAAGTTGCTATCAGCCGCGCTGTTGGGCGCTGCCGTCAGTTTTGCCGCCCCTGTCCCGCAGGTGTTCGCGGAAACCTTACACGTGTTGCACGGCGAAGCATCTCGGCCTTTGGGCGTGCCGATGAATCGCGCTGTGGTGGTGGAAAGCGAAAAACCTTTCGCAGAATTGTCCATTGCAAATCCGCAAATCGCAGACATTTCAACGCTGTCTGATCGAACGATCTATGTCCTTGGCAAAGCACCCGGGCGAACAACGCTGACCTTGCTGGGTCTTGATGGTCGCTTGATCACCAGCGTCGAAGTTCATGTGTCACCTGACATTGCAGAATTCAAAGAACGCCTGCGTCAAATCATGCCGAACGAACGGATCGAGGTTCGCACCGCCAATGATGGTGTTGTGCTATCCGGCACCGTATCCAGCCAATCCAAGCTGGACCGTGCATTGTCACTGGCCGAACGCTATGCGCCGGAACGTGTGTCAAACCTGATGGTGCTTGGTGGCAACCAACAAGTTATGTTGAAAGTTCGCTTTGCAGAAATGCAACGGTCTGTGCGCAAATCCTTGTCCAGTTCGCTGGTGTTGGGACAATCTGGTCGCTTTTCTGCGGGGGGGGGTGTTTTCGCCAACTCCAGCAATCTGGTCGCTGGTGTCAGTGGCGGCACGATTACAAATAATGCCAACAGCACCGGTCAGTTCCGTGTGGCGTTTGGGGGCGGGTCGCTTCAACTGGGCCTGATCATTGACGCTTTGGAAAACAAGGGCGTTGTGCGTACGCTGGCCGAACCGAACTTAATCGCATTATCGGGGCAAGAGGCAAAGTTCCTTGCCGGCGGTGAATATCCGATCCCTGTGGCAGGGGACAGTGGCACAACCATCCAATACCGCCAATTCGGAATCGAGTTGAATTTCACGCCAGAAGTCATCGACACAGGCAGCATCCGCCTCAGTTTGGATACGGCTGTCAGCTCACTCGACAGTGCCAACGGGATCACGGCGAACGGATTTTCCGTCAGCGCGTTTCGCAAGCGTGAAGCATCAACGACCGTTGAAATGCGGGATGGCGAAAGCTTTGCCATTGCGGGTTTGGTTCAGGATGATTTCCAAGACTTGAAGGGCCAAGTGCCTTGGTTGGGCGATATCCCGATCCTTGGAACATTGTTCCGATCCGCCGAATACCAACGGGCGCAGTCAGAATTGGTCATCATCGTGACCCCCCATCTGGTGAACCCCGTGCGCGGCGAGGCATTTGCATTGCCAACAGACCGTGTGACCCCCCCCACGGAACGGGATTTGTTCTTAAACGGTCGACTGACCGGACGGGCCCCGACATCCGGCCCTGCGCGTGAAGTGGCGAACCAGCAATTCAGTGGGTCCTATGGCTATGTTCTGGATTAATAAAACGGGGCATCGTTTTGCGACCTGTGTTGCTGTGGTTCTGTTGATCACAGGGTTGACGGGATGCACCCAAGACGTGCCCTTCATTCCCGAACAGTCCAAAAGTTTGGACGGCCTGTCCTTCGCCTCACCCAAGGCGTTAACTTTGGCAGACCACAGTAGCGCACGCATGATTGTGGCCCGCAGGTTCGCACAAGAAGTGCCCACCACTGTCACCTTCCCGTCTGGCAGCAGTGATCTGACGCAGGAAACAGAAACCGCCTTGGCGCTGCAGGCAAAATTCATGCAAGCGTATCCCGAATTGACGTTCTTTGTTGTGGGCCACACGGATGACACCGGAACCGCCACTGAAAACGCGATTCTGGCCCGAAAGCGCGCCCAAACCGTGGCGGCATTTCTGATCGCAATGGGTGTGCCACACCGTCAAATGACCCAAGCGATTGCATTGGCGGACCAAGACCCCCGCTTTGCATTGAATGGTGCGACTGACCGCCGTGCGGTCACAGAAGTGGCGCATTTTGTGACGTCAGACATTCCGACACATACCGATCTGTCCAGCCGTCCTTTGTAGAAAAATAACCTAAATCTATTCATTCTATTGGTTAAATATTGTCGCAAATTCGCCCCTATTGCTTGGAATATCTTAACGTGAAGCAGCCCCTACCAACGGGGCGCACCGTTATGAAAAGACAGGCACTATGGATAATTCTCACGACCCAAATCCCAGCATCGCGTTGCAGGCTTGCATGGTTGCACGTGAACCACAGGCCTTTGCCCTGCTGATTGAAGATATTGATGATGTCATCGGGCAGGAATGGGGTGAACTGAACCATGCCGAGGCGCATATGTTTTTGTCCCAACAAGAAGCCAAATTCATGGATTGCATCATTGTGGCTGTCGACGAAGATGACCGCGATAACCTTCCAGCGGTCGAGGCCGTATTGCACCGCGCCCAAACCATCGGAGTTCCAGCCCTGTTGGTCGCCGAAGATTTGACAGCATCCGAATTGCATCAATTGATCCAAGCAGGCGCACGGGATTTCATTCCTTATCCTCTACCCAAAGGCGCCTTGGCGTCGGCCTATACAAAGATACAAGACACAGTCGGGGCACCTGCCCCAGCACCTGAAAAACCTGTGAATCCTGCGTCAATCTTTGTGGTTCAAGGCCTGTGTGGTGGCTGTGGTGCGACCAGTTTAGCGGTAACATTGGCAGACGAAATGGCTCAGCTAGATGCAGGGAAGACCTGTCTGTTGGATCTGGACCTGCAATTTGGCAGCGTTGGCGGGCACCTGAACATGCGCCCGCGCGAAACAGTCTTGGATTTACTGACCAATCTGGATGTCATTGATGCAGACGGCTTTAAACAGGCGCTGCAAGTGACTGATGCAGGCCTGCACGTTCTAACGGCCCCGAACGAGGTCATCCCGTTGGATTTGCTGGATAACAACGGCATTTCCCGCCTGATTGATCTGGCGTCTGCAGAATTTGATTTCGTCATCATCGATATGCCCAAAGCAGTGTTGGCGTGGTCCGAAGTCGTATTGAACAACGCCGCAATGGTGTTCTGCCCGCTAGAATTGGACATCCGATCTGCGCAGGCAGCGGCGAAATACCGCGCGATCCTGTCAGCCGAAGGTTTGGCCACAGATACGCTGCGTTTTGCCCTGAACCGATCCCCCAAATTTACCGATCTGACAGGAAAATCCCGTGTCAAAAAGTTGGCCGAGGCATTGAACACAACCATCGACATCATGCTGCCCGACATTGGCAAAACCATGACACAAACCGCTGATCAAGGCCTGTCCTTATCCGTGACATACCCCAAATCCACATACC
>JBMZCY010000027.1:0-15617 GCA_049613825.1 Planktomarina sp. | reverse complement strand
AGAAAGCAATGAAATAGCGTCTTCGCTTCGCTCCGTGCTCTTTCGCTTTCAAATGAAGAATTTTCCCCTGACTTTGAGTCCCTCTGGTGCGTCCCGCGCTGCGTGGTCCGCGAGTGCCTCAAAGTCAGGGCCAGCCCCGACACCCGAAGCGCACCCCCCACGTGCTTTGCACAGGACCGGATCTCAGACTGAGCGAGCCGGGGCGACGATACGCTTAAGATCACCCGCCAGTGTTTTCCAAATAGGTTCACTAATGATCGTATCGGCGCTGATGTTGTCACGTGATGAGACGCGTGCAAGATCTTCGGAAGCATGATCGACCAGAGCGTTGAAGATGTTGTCAGCCCGTCTTGCTGTATTGGCTTGAAACAACACAATGAACGATGACAGCCCTGAAAATTGATGCAGCAAATTTTCTTGTTGGGCGAGACGATAACCGGTCATTTTATCTCTGATCCGGTCCAAGCCCTGAGTACCCTGGTCAATTTCCAAACACAGCATCCGTGATGCTTTCTTACCGTTACGATCCACGGTCAAAACAATCAGCGCGTCAGGATGTACGATGTAGCTTTTGCGGTTTGCTGGATGGGTCGCCTCACGGTACAGCAGGTATCGCTTTTTCCCGACATACTCCTCTGCTTGCTTGCGCATTTCAAAATCAGGAATGAAGAGATCAAGTGACACATCATCCATCTGTGAGACTGCAATTTCTAGATCAACGCGAAACTGTGAAACCGCTAAAGCGTGTTCGAGGAACTGATATTTTACCTCTCCACCCTTGCGCCAATACTTCACTGTTTGATTTTCTTTACGCATAAGCTGGCGGCCTTTGCGGTCGAGATAATAGGCGATTTCTGGCGCCGGTTTCCCAACCTGCACATATGGCTGAGCGCGGGCAATATAACGGTGATGATACAGCGCCCGAAGCCGCCGCCGTGCGCTTTGGACAGTTCCGTTATCACTAAACAGGAGTTGGTGTATCTGCCCCGTTCGCATGTAACGATAGCGGTTTAATGCTCGCATGATTTCCAGATCACGATCCGTAATCTGGAAAGCGACGCGCTTGGGTTCACGCTTGTATTTTGAAAGCGGCTTATTCGAATCCGTCATCGGATGTACCTGCTTCTATGCCTATCGGTTGAGGGGCTTCTCCATCAAATTGCAATGGCTCTCCAAAGAGCACTCTTTGCCGCTCATGGCATTCGTGACGCGCATCTTCGATCGTCTGAAAATATTCCGGATGTGCTGCGATCATTCGAGTGCGAAACTTTTCGAGTTTCTTAGGGCTTATTTTGGGATGGTAATGAACGCTATCAACGGTATCCACATCACATGCGATCGGAGCACCCGGTCCAATCTTTACGAATGCCTGAGCAACTCCTTGGTTTTTCAACTCACCTTGTTTCATGTGCAGGAGCTCATCCTTGCTCCAGAAATTGACAGAGGCCAGCTCCTCAATTTCTTCCGGACGCAGGAATGGAACCGTGGCCACACTTTCACCTTCGGTCGTGCTTTGAGACGTGCCGCGAGAACTGCCGATAGTTTCGCCCTGCGACTGACTTTCGCCCTGCGTCGTACTGGTTCCCTTGCTGACAGACACGCTTTCAGATTGACCCTCAGATTGTGTTATCCCTTTTGAATAGCCTTTAGACCAACCCTTGTTTGAACTTTCACTGTAGGACTTAGAAAGCCCCTTTGAGGAGCTTTCCTGATCTGTGACGGTTTCACCATCAGATCCGCCCAGACCTGAGCTTTGGCTGAAGCTGCGGCTAACAGACTGCATCATTGAGAGGCCGGAGGACAAAGCCTTGCTTGAGGTCGCTGTCCTGCTTTGACTGGAAAAACGACTTCCTCCTTGCGACTGAGATTGGCTGCCAGAGACACCCGAGGTCGATGAAGAGCTTGTCCCGTATGACTGCCCGTCGCTTTGATTTTGGGAAAATGAATGAGATCCTTCGCCACCCCCGTTAGGGAAGCTCTGAGATCTTGATTCACCAAGGCTGGAACTTCGCTGAGATGAGCTGCCCGTGGAGTTGGATTCAGACCATCCGTTTGATTGCGACGAAGACCAGTTTTCACCACCGCCCTCGGAATTCCCAATAGAAGTTCCAGAACTGTCTGTTTGAGTGTTTGAGGTAGTTTCGCCGCTTGATATTGTTCGTCCAATATTTTGGCCGTTCGACCAGTTCTTGGATATCTGTTTCCCAAGGCTTTGGGACAGGCCCACACTCTCTGTAATGCCGCGCACGACACCTTTCACAATCGAGCCAGATACTGACTGGCTCTTCGTCTCACTCACGCTCAGCCCTTTGGATTTACCACGCGTATGGGTGGTGCCTTCGCTTTGAGATGTTGAGCGACTTTGGGACGTCGTTTGTGAACTGGACTGCGAGCTGCTTTCATTAGAGCCTGCGCTATCCGATCTGGATCTGGTGACAACTTCTCGCGTTTCTTCGTGGTGGCGAACACGGGTTCGATACTGCGCGTGTTTCAGTGTCTTTAAGTCCAGGAACCCGGTGTTGAGTTCTTTGGTCATGATATCCGCATCCTCGACCGACAAGCCGCCAAAAACGATCTTGTTTTTGCAGTTGGTCATCACTGAAGCGTAGAGGTATTCATCTTCCTTCTTGAGCTGTGCGAGATGTTGGTGCGCCAAGATCATGTACAGTTTGCGCTTCCGCGCTTCTTCCAGACTGTATGCAATATCGCGGGTTACAAACTGCGCAAATTCATCAATGTAAAAATAGAACGGCTTAAGGTCACGGTCGCGTGGATCACGCAGTTGTGCGGCCGAGAAAATTTCGTTAACCATCAACACGCCCAAGAGCTTCATCTGGTCACGGTCAATTTTGTCAGCGCCGTTGAGATTGACCAGCAGGATTTTCCCTTCTTTCATGATCTTATGAAAATCAAGTTTGTGCTTTTGTTGTCCGATAATCAGGCGAACCGTTTCGTTTCGTAGAAACTTGCGAAGACGGTTAGATGCACCTTCCATCATAGATTGTCGCTGGGTGAGGCTTGCATTTACATAGGACGACCAATCGCCTCGCACCATTTCATTGCGCACATTGCGCAAAAGTAGATCCCGTTCGGTACTGATCTTTGCAGTACCAATCAGAGGGACGGTTTCTAAAAGAGTAAGATCATTGGACATGATCGTATAGAAAATGTTCTCGAGCCAACGCCCGATCCTAGGGGAGGTATCAGCGTTGTGCTGTCCCCACGCTTTCAGGCAGGCGCTAATCAGCTTTTCCAGCAGGTAGTCTGACCGGCTCATGTCATTTGTGACCGGATTAAAACCGACGATATGATCGATATCTTGGGCAGGGTTAAAGGTTACAATCCGGTCCGCCAGCCGTGGATGGCGATGCGACGCAAATTGAAGAATTTCATCATAAAGGGTGCCGTGAGGATCCAATAAACATAGTCCCGCTTTGCGGTTCAGTATGTCTTGGCGCAGCATGTACTCGAGCAGTTTGGACTTACCCGTCCCCGTACTTCCCAAGACATGCGTATGATTTTCGCGATCCTTGGGTCGTAAGGCGACCTTCAATTCGGGAACGTCGCGACCAGTGCCGAGTGACGTGCCAAAAGCCTTTGGGCTATCCAAAGGCTTTACAGAGCTGGTTCGTTTTGTCGTCGTCCTTGTGACAGAAGACTTACGTTCGATCATGACTGCTCGAGGGTATCGATTTCCCGATCACGCAAACGCTTCATCGCAATGATAGCTTCTTCCTGATCTTCTTCGTCCATGTCTTGGGCGCGGATATTAGCGATCTTTTTATTGTAAAGATTGATGATGGATTCATATTGAGAAATGCGTTTTTCTTCTACCGATATGTGAGCGAGAGCCTTAATTTTATCTTTCAAATCGGGAGAATTTTCCAACAGAATATCTATCATCTGTTTTGCGTCTTTCTGATCCCAAGGATCAGAACTGGTTAGAATATCCGCGCGCGCAATAACTTCAGCTAACAGATCATATTTATTTACGGTTTTGACGGCTGCAATCTTGGAGGCCTCTAAATCGCGAAGTTCTCTCTTGTTGTCAGACGTTACCATTCGCAAGCGGTTCAATTCTGCTTGGTATTCTCGGTCCCGATTAGTAACTTCACTTTTGAGTTCACTTATTTCCGACACATACCGCTGTTTTTCCTTACGGAACTTTGCAGCTTGATGTTCACTCACGTCCGAAATTGCGCGGTGCAAGAATTCGGGCATTTGGGCATTGTTATTTTCAGTTAGATTGTGAGAAATGTTTTGGTCATCAAGCTTTGCGATGAGTGCCTGTTTGAATTCACTTTCTGATGTTTGCGTTTTGTCTGCGTCGGTTATTTGAGAAGTTGATTTAGCGAATAAAAAAGGATCGAAAACAAACACCACCCTAATGATATTCCAAACCACAAAAAAGCATACTGATGCTATCAGAAAGTACCGCAAGCCGCCGGTACCAAGCGCAGCTTCAGCATTTAGGCCACCATAAACAGTAATCCCCAAAAAAATGATTATCAGTGTAATTGTTCTAAAGATCCGGTGCACCAGCAGCTGCGATGTTCTATCTTTTTTCTGTTTATTTTCTGACTGCACGAAATTTGATCCTGGAATTAATATGTTTGCTTGCTGTCTAACTTACAGGCGACAAAGATATTGACCATTGAAATGTGAATCCACCCTTATTGTTTTCAAATAAGGGTCGCACTTCAATCTAGCGCGCACCCAAAATTTGAATTTGGGCGCAGAGTCAATCTTATGTAAATATAATATTAACCCTTCCGAACGGTGCGTTAACGCAAATCAAACATGCATAGACGATGTTGTGACCCGTTCTGCACTGCAAAGGGTTATCTGCTTTATGTCTGCCACATCCTCAAACCTGTCCTTGCCTTATATCCAAGCCAATCAGGCACAAAAGCATATCACACATAACGAGGCGATTCGGATCCTCGACAGTTTGACCCAGTTGTCTGTCATCAGCGCAACTCTGGCGGTGCCACCCACGATCCCGGTTCGGGGGGATCGCTATATTGTCGGGGCTGATCCCACAGGCGATTGGGAGGGGCAGTCTTTGCATCTGGCCGTGTGGGATGAAAACGCATGGCGCTTTTTCGCACCACACGCAGGTTGGACCGCATGGGACCAGGCCACAGGCACACAGTTGACGTTCGCAAACGGTGCTTGGGCATCCACAGCCCCTGCCCCCGACTTCAATAATCTGGATGGGGTTGGCGTCGGCACCAGTGCCGATGCCACCAACCGTCTGGCTGTTAAGTCTGACGCAACACTGCTGACAAATGCAGGGGCCGGACATCAGGTGAAGGTCAACAAAGCCGCAGATACAGACACTGCCAGCCTGTTGTTTCAAACCAATTGGGCCGGACGTGCCGAAATGGGCACGGCAGGGTCGGATGATTTTGCAATCAAAGTCAGTGCTGACGGGGCCACATGGCATGCTGCGATGGTTGTGGATGCCGATACAGGTGAAGTGACGTTCCCAAATACGGAAATCGGCGGGTCTGCCTTTGGGAACAGCCCGCTTTTGACCGTCGATTACATGACATCAAAAGGCAGCGATCTGGTGACAAACGGAACCGGCCTTTTACAGAACAATTACAATATGCCTGCTGCTTTCACCTTTGATCCGATTGAAACACCAAACACTGCAGGGTCTTTCCTTTTTAAAGGGTACTATTCCGGGCTCCACACAAACGATGAATTCATCGGTGTAAATCCGAACCAGACATACAGGCTGGGCACATATATCAAACAAGAGGCCCGGATAGGAGATTGGTCTGCCTACGCATATGGTGACAGCCAAAGTCAGTATTTGGGAATTGTTGCATTTGATATCGATAAAAACGTCATTTCTGCCCCACATCACATGCGGTATAAAACAGGGGGTGTCGACAGCCTGACAACCCTGACCGCCCCCCTTAGCCCCGGGGATACGATCCTTAATCTGGAGAATGCTGCGGGGTGGAACGATACCACAACTGCCGGCTACAGGGGGGGGGTAACGGTGTTTGGATATCGCAACAGTTTCGGGCGCCAGTATTCACATTACAGCCGTCATTATGCATTCGACCTGTTCGAAAGCTCAGGCGTTGATAAGGCAAACCATACAATTACCCTGAAAACCGGATTTCCACAGGATATGGGCAACCCGGATGATCCCAACGGCACATGGCCTGCAGGCACCGCCGTTGCGAATTGTAACAGCGGCAACACATATAAATATGCACTACTGCAAGGCACATCTTTGCCCACATCAGGGGATTGGTATGCAGCCGTCAATCATATCGGGGGCATTGATTTGTCAGGGACAAATGTGGCTACAAATTTCCCACCGGGCACGGCCTATGTCAAACTGCTGTGGTTGCCCAACTATACAAACCGCAACGGGGGTTATAGCATTTTTCCTGACACAGGACCCGATCATAAAGTCTGGTTTTCAGGGTTGTCTGTCACACCGGAAAACACTGCGCATCAGGAACGCGCCGCAAATGGCAGTGTCATACTGAAAGTTATCACGGCTGATCCTACGAACAATACCCTGTCCCTGGCCCCGCCAGCCCTTCAGCTGACCCGGGTTTAGGGGGCCGGCTGGCCTGCGCCATAACATCTGTGGTCGGACATATGAGACCACTCCCGGTTGATGCCGGTAGGATTGCAATGTGGATCTCTAGATACTGCGCAACACCGGCAAAATATGTGTAGCATAGACCTGATGGTCTAAATCAGTTGTCGTAATAGCCTTTTCCGTACGATCCATATGCACCGTAGTCATCACCATATCCGTATCGCTTCATCCCTTTCGGCGACACCTGCCCCAAAACAAGACCTGCAACTTTCAAGTTTACACTTTCAAAGCTTTTCAGCCCCTGAACCACCTGACGTTTGGTCGTTTTGTCCCAACGCACAGTGTACAAAATTGCATCTACGGATTGTCCGATCACCCGGGCGTCCGGCACAATTAGAACAGGCGGCGTATCAATGATGATATAATCATACTTCGACCGAACATCTTTCAGCAACGTCCCAAACGCATCTGATGAAAACACGTCCGCGGCATTGGTTTGGCTTTTCTCACCAATCAGAATGTCTGCACGCAACTGATCGTTGTACACGACCGCATCTTCCAAAGACATTTTTCCTGACAACACAGACAGAATTCCGCGTTTGCCTTTGATGTCGAAATATTCGGCAAACACACGACGGCGAATGTCGCCTTCGATCAACAACACACGTTTGCCCAAGCCAGACAAGTTTTGCGCCAAGGACAGCGACTGCGTTGTCTTGCCTTCGCCTGGGATCGAAGATGTGGACATGATCACCTGTGGCGGGCTGTCGATATCCGACAGCAGCGTTGATGTCCGCAAGTTGCGCACGGCTTCGGCGGCGGCCGATGTCGGCTTGTCTGTCAGATATTTCAAAACATTGGCACGACGGCGTGCCGGGATTGATGGGATCTGTCCCAGCACAGTATACCCTGTGATATTTTCAAGATCTTCGGCCGTGCGGAACGTGTTCTGGCTGAATTCACGCAGCAGGATCAATGCAGCCCCCACCATCGTGCCAAGAATCAACGACAACGCAAGGATCATGGATTTACGCGGTGCGGACGGGGATGTGGGGATCACCGCCGCAGACAACAACCGGCTGTCGGCTTGCTGAATGCCCTGCTGTACGCTGGTTTCTTTCAATCGGCCCAAGAAAAACTCATAGATCAACCGACTTGCTTCCGCTTCGCGTTCCAATTGCTGCAACTGAACCAGATCATCTGATTGCGTTGCTGTCTGCGCTTCCAAATTGGCGATAGAGGTAGAAAATGCATTCAATTGGTTTTGCAAACGGTCCGCATTTAAGGTTGCACGGTCAATGATCTGACCAAAGCGTGTTTGAAAAGCACTGTCATCCGACACCGATCCGTTTTCGATCAACTCCAAAGTGCGGGTCAATGTCCGGTCGTTTGCCGCAGCAGCCATCGTTTGCAGATCCCCTGCAGTCCCGGCAATTTGCAGCGCAGACAATTGCGCCTGTGCCGTTTCAATCGCGACTTTGGTTTCGTCTTCGCGATCCCGCAAATCTTTGATCTGACGGTTCAACGCACCCAGCTGTTCAGCGGACACCAATTGCGAACTGGCGTTGAAGTCCTTCACCGCTTCTACAGCTTTTTCCAGTTCAGTTTGCAATTCCCCCACACGATCCGTCAGCCATGCCGTCGCGGTTTCTGTGGCTTCGAATTTTACTTCCAACTGATCCAGAATGTAAAGATTTGCCAAAGTGTTGGAAATCAACGCCGACTTTTCGGGATTTTCTGTTGTTGTCGTGATGCGAAACACAAACGACTGACGAATGTTCGAGATCGAGACTTTCAATAAAAGATGATCAATCGCGTTGTCCAAGATCGCACGATCATTCGGGCGGGGTGCCTTCGGCTGCGGGCCTTGAATTTGTTCGCGGACAAACTTGATACCGTTCGCGATTGTATAAGTTGCCTTAGGCCGCAGCATCGGATTGAATTCAGGATCATTGACCAGATCCAGTTTCAACACGACTTTCTCCATCAATCCACGCGATCGCAAGACTTCCACTTCGGTGTTGATCGTCGCTTGGTCCCCACCAAGGCCCCCCACAACGCTTTCCAGATCAACAACCTGTTCTTCACGGCTTTCGAACGCCACGGTAGAATTTGCAGTGTAGACGGGCACTGCACGCACAAAGGCCTGATAGCCACCAATAAACAAACCTATGACAGCACATAAAATGATAAACCATTTGCCACGCCACAGCGTGCCAAACAATGCAAACAAATCAATTTCGCCAGCGGTATTGGAACTGTCAGTCGGCACAGCGTTTGTCATGGATACCCTTACACAATCTTAAATTGAACACGTCGCTTTCCTTTAACATTATCGTCGCCAAAGGAAAGCACTGCCCATAAAATAGAAGCAGGCCCGTCAAACATTTGCCGACGGACCTGATTGTCTTAGTTTACTGCAGCCCCCACACCGGCCGTAATCAGGCTGGGTGTGATCTGGTTCACAACACGGCCCCAACGGGTGACCGGCTGTTCCGCAACAAAGATGATATCATTGGGGCGCAATTCGAACTTGGTGGCCATCACCAGTTTTGCCGCATTGCTGGCATCCAGATTATAGGCCGTGACACGATCCCCATTGCCCTGCCCGCGCAGCACATAGATCTGGCGCGGGTTTGCAGTTTCTGTATTCATCCCACTGGCCCCCAACAAAGCATCGGCCAAAGACGACTTTTGTTCAAACGGCATCGGGAACCGGCCCGGTGTGCGGACTTCGCCAGTCAAATACACATAATCACGATCCACAGCATCTGCCGCCAGACGGGCCGCGAAATTATCGCGGGCTTCTTGCAGCGATGCGCGGCGCAACGCCACTTGGGAATTCAATTCGTTCAACGCCTGCACACGGCTGCGTTGTTTGAATTCTGCCAGCGTGATCTGTTCGCGGAAATACGCTTCGGCGCGGGACAATTCGAACGACGTATCAATGAAGATCGAATCGCCAGATGCCAAACGGGTTTTCTGAACCGCAGGGCGTTCGTAATAATCGGTCAGCGGGATTTGGTACAATTCCCCACCCCGGTACATGCGGATCGATGCGAAATCCTGATCTTCGACGGTGATACCACCTGTGGCGGCCAAAGCTTCCTCAAGCGTCAGAGATGTCAGGGCAACGGGAACAACCGCCGGTTTCGCAACAGCACCGCCCACAGACACACGCTGTGAATTAAACTCTGCAATCTCGATCGAGAAGCTGGGGTCGATCTGGTTGGTCACCAGCGTTTGGAAAACTTCTGCCTCGGCCTCTTCCAATGTCAGACCTGCGATGTTCACGCGGCCAATGTCGGGGATCGCAATCGCGCCATCATCTTGCACAGTGTATCCTTGGCGCCGGTTTTGGGCGGCCAACAGTCCTGTCAGTGCTTCGATCGATCCACCCGCAGACGGTGTGGCCAGTAACACAACATCGCCAACACCAATCTGATACGGCGTCACAGGTGCACTGGGCGGCACCCGCAAGGGCAAGGCTTCGGGACGGAATTGCTGTTGGAACACCGGGTCCGGTGTGGCCCCTGCCGCACGTGCTGCCCCTGCCCCGCCTGCGGTTTGGAAAAACACAGCTGGCAAGGATTTTGGCGTGTACCGTGACCGGTTGGCGTTTGAAACTGATGCCCCACTCATCACCACAACATCAACATTCGGATCATTAACAGGCACATCTGGACTGATATAGGCCGTGCCACATGCGGACAGCCCAAACATCATCACCATTGGTAAAATTAAACGCATCGTTCCCCCCCGGATCGTCTTTTGAAAATGTGTACGCGGGCACAGCCCGCAGGCCAAGTCATTTATAAATTTATGCCTTACGCCTATGGTCTTATGAGCCCAGTATGACTCAGTTGGTTACTGAATCTGTTCTATCATCATCCGGGATATCCCATCTGCCACCCATTGACGGGACCGCACCATACGGGGGCCTTCCATCCAATAGGTGTTGTCGATCTGGCGGGTTCCCGTAACGCATGTTTCCTGCAAACGGCGCGTTTGATGCGCTTTGCCCAAGATCACAATCCGTTCGCGTCCCGCAGCCCGTAATTCGCAGCGAAACGCCAGGGTCCGGAACCGGTTCTGACCAGTCAGGTAAGACATGGATTTATCATATGTTCCCTGCCCGCGCTTCAAGGCCGATTGCAGCCCAGACATATCCGATTGCATCAAGTCATCACTGTATCCGCGCGTGGCGATCAGAACACCGCCCTGTAATGTCAGCGCGATGGCGTCGACCCCCTGATAGGTCTCGGCGCCTTGGTTGTTGGCAATCCGGATGATGGAGGCCACGGCATCCACGTCTTCCAGCGTGACCAACACTGCGGGTTCGGTGACACCAGCAAATTGCGCGCGGGTGAACACAGGTTTCGCAGCAGGTTTTGCAGTTGTCCTGCTCAGGATACGGCCAATGCCGCTGACAAAGGCCCCGCCTGCGGTTGGGTTCGGTTGGGTTTGGTTGGAACATCCTGCCAGCACCAGTGCCGCACAGATGCCTGCGATCCATCGTATCATCATCATATCCTTGCCCTGCCCTAACGCCAGAACCGCGCCCAGCGGTCGGTCAATTGCACGCCATCCGCGTCGCGCACCATGTCATACAAACGGTCTTGCACATCCAGACGCGCGCCCCCGTCGCGCAACAGCGGTTGAATAACGGCTGTTGCCTGACGCCGCGACGGCTGTCCTATCTGCCAGTCCAGCGGGATAGTCAGGATAATGCCTTTGTCAAACGACCCTTCGCCAAAATCATCAAACGGCACATCTGTGATCGTGGCATAGGCCCCGACGGTCCAACCGTTGTTGAATTCACGATCCAGCCGCAGGGTCGCCCCCCAATCCCCGGCCAGATACCGCCCCACATCCAGCTGCATGTGAAAATCGTTCGAAAATGCGTAATACGCAGACACATGCCCTGTCACCGCACTGTATTCACGCGGCCCAGCAACGAAACCTGCATCTGTTACAGGATTCGTACTGACGACTGTATTTGGCGAAAACCCCAATCCTTCCCAGGACCGTTGCTTGGCATAATTCACTTCCGCCCCTAGGGCGAAGCGGCTGTTTACAGGTTTCCACAAGATTTCTGCAGACACCCCACCGTATTGCCGTTCCAGATACCCCGCCGTCACACGGCCATACAGATCGTTACCAGGACGGAAGAAGTACGCCGCCGTCAGACGTTGCACCACAGGCCCCGTCGCCTTGGCATAGAAATTCCCATCAGATCGCACATGGGGTAAGATCGAATCCGAAAACCGGTCTGATGATGACAGGTTACCCACCAACCGCTGCCGCGCCAGCCCGTTAAAATACAGCCCTGGCACAGGGTTCCATTCCACATCCAGTTCCAGCCCTGCATCAATGCGCAGCGGGCTGGATGGGTCGAATAAGGCAGCCGCCACATAAGGTTTGAAAGCCCACGTGAAAGTACTGGCGTCTGCGGGGCGCCCCGTCGCACGGTCTGTGCCAGCAGCATCCACAAACCGCGTGGTTGCCAAGATCGCATCGGATGCATTTGGGGCAAATTCCAACGCCTCTAAGGCTGTGCGGTTCACCACGCTGCGTGACAAAGGAAGGCCGCGCTGCATCAAAACGATGTCAAAGGTTTCAACACTGGCAGGCAAGGCCGCCGCCATAATCCGTGCCGTGCGCCCGACCGCTTGGGCATTGGCACCATACCGGTTGTTTTCAATGCGCACTGTGGCACGGGTGCTGGACAATTCCACCCCGTCCAGACGCAGACCCAACTGGTCAAACGCAGGCGTCAGTCCATTGGACAGGTTCTGCGCCAGCGTATCTTTGCCTGGCACCCACCCCAAATCTGCAGCAGCCCCTGCTGAACGTACCAGAACGGGCAAGGATGCACCGTCGGCAGAGACCCCGGCCGGGGATGATTGGGGGTTCGTCGCAAACGATACCATCACACCATAATCTGACCCATGCACGGAATAGGCTGACAGCTGTCCGCGTTTGCCGAACCGGTAATCCACGCCAAAGTTAAACGGCGAGGTGCGATTGAAATGACCCCGCGTGGTTTCTGCTGTATTTGCATCGGATGAATATTCCGCCTTGAGTGTCCAGCGATCAGTTGCGGCCCATTCCACCGATGCAAACGGGGCAACATCGCCGCGAAACCATTTGGCTGCCTCGACCTGACCACCGGTTCCAGTAAACCCAGCCCCCCGGTTTCCGAAAGAGGCAACGGGTTTGTAACTGCCCAAACGCCCCCACCCCAATCCGACAGTGCCGGTCACCGACCCAATAGCCTTGGTCGCCGCAATATATTCACCCGAATAAAGACCAGTGCCGATAAAGTCCTGCAAACCTACGGCAACCGCCGGACGGTATGTGCCTTCGGTCAGCACCTGATATTTCAGATCAAAAGACCGATCAAAGGTTTCCCCGTCATAAGGCGCATTGGGGGCCGCATCCCATTGATCAATATTACTATACCGGAACGCCCCGAACAGGCGCGGTGTGATCTGGAACCCCAAAGTTGTTCGCAGGGTTTCTGCATCCGACGACACAGTAAACGACAGTTCCCCATCAGGGGCGGACAATCCGTTGGGCATCTGGATCGTTCCGGGCACACCATAAGTGTTGTACGTTTGCGCCGTTGTGGCCCCGGCCCCAAACGTGCAGACAGCACAGGCCACGCAGATGATCATTGATTGCAAACGCATAGCCGACACCTTTTTCATGCTTACTGTCAGATCATAGCCCCGTCTGCTCCACCATAACACCGCTTACGAGGCCGCGGCCGCAGATTGTGCCGGAATGTGATACCCTTGCACAAATCCCTTCACACAGGCCCGCAACGCATCAGCGTCCCCTGCTGTCAGGGATTTTTGTAGATCGTTCAACATGGCCGCGACTTCGATCTGGCTCAGCATGTCTTCTTCTGCACATAGAATTTTTTCATGGGGGGTACCCACAAGACTGGCATCGTCGATCAACAGTTCTTCATACAACTTTTCGCCCGGACGCAGGCCTGTGATCTGAACCTCTATCCCATCCGGTGATGTCGCAGAGCGCACGCGGGCGCCTGACATCTCAATCATACGATGGGCAATATCGACAATCTTCATCGGCTGCCCCATGTCCAGCACAAACACATCACCGCCCGTGGCATAAGACCCAGCAAGCAAAACCAAACGCGCGGCTTCGGGAATGGTCATAAAGAACCGTGTCACATCTTGATGGGTCACCGTCACGGGACCACCGGCGCGAATCTGCTTCTGGAACAACGGCAGCACAGATCCTGAGGATCCCAGAACATTACCAAAGCGGACCATTGCGAAACGTGTCGTCGTGGATCGGGTTTGCAGATCTTGAATGACCAGTTCGGCCATCCGTTTCGTTGCCCCCATGATATTTGTCGGACGCACCGCTTTGTCGGTAGACACAAGGATGAACCGTTCCACCCCCTGGACCAGGGCCGCTTCGGCCACGATACGTGTACCAAGGACGTTGTTGCGCGCACCCTCCAACTCGTTGTCCTCGACCAGCGGCACGTGCTTATAAGCGGCGGCATGCAAAACAATTTCCACACCTTCATCCGCCATAACATTCGCCACACGCGGGGCATTGGTCACGGACCCCAAACGGGTGGTGACAGCAATACCTGCCCCCTCGGCAATCGGCCGCAATTCGCGGTCAATTTCATACAAAGCAAATTCGGATTGTTCGAACAACACAATACGGGCAGGGCGGCATTCCATCAATTGACGGCACAGTTCCGATCCGATGGATCCCCCCGCGCCTGTAACCATAATCGTGCGCCCCGCATAGGTTTTCGCAATTTCAGGAATATCCAGATCAACCTTGTCGCGCCCCAACAATTCATCCGGAGACACCGTCCGCAATTCTGACGATTTGCCCGAAATCATATCGACATACGATGGCAGCACCTGCACATCACACGGCAGATCCGTCAGGCGCGCAAGTAACGCATCCCGTTTCGCCGCGGACAACGATGGCATCGCCACCAGAACGCGTTGCACCTGTTCACTGTCCACCATCGTTTTCAAATCAGACAACGGACATACTTTCAGACCGGATACGATCAAACCATGCAGCGCTGGATTGTCATCAATGAACACCACCGGTTCAACTTCGCGCGACTGACGCAGGGCCAATGCCAACTGCAATCCCGCATCCCCCGCACCATAGATTGCAACAGGCACACCCAAATGACGCCCTTGGTACAAAACCAGCACCCCGATGTTTCGCAGCGCAAGCGCCATGCCCATCAGCACCACAGCAAAAATTATCGGAACTGATCGCGGCGGCCCCCATTGCAACAAATAGCTGCCCCCCATCGCCAGTGCCGCCAGAATGCCCGCCGCCCCTGCGACACGCAAAAACGCCGTAGCATCCAAAGTAGCCAGTTTGATCCACGGCAACCGCAGCGCAACAAACACAAACGGGGACAGGGCAGTCAGCAAAGCAAACAATGGCAAGGCATCAGACACTTGCTCCAAAGGCAAGGCCGTTCCGAACCGTAAACAAAAGGCCAAATACAAAGATACAGGAACGCAGACGACATCGCCCACAAGATAGATCAAACGTTTCTGGCGACGCGTCAAAGAGGTCAGCATGCAAATGTCCTTAATAAAAGATTTAGGGAAAGCATTTTAAGTGCTCCTTTAACAAGTCAGGAAAACCGGAACAATCAACCTTAGGTCTGATCAGATTGAATTCTGTAAAAACTTAACTGTCCTGCGCATTATACCCCCAAACGGGGGAAACCGCATGTTTCGCACGAAATTTTTCCAGATTTTTTTTGTGATTATTTCTTATTATCAATAACTTACAGAGAATTGTTTCGCACGCGAAACATCTGTTTTCCCCATGTTTCGCAGCAGAATTCTGCAGATCACAGCAAAAAGGGCGCGCTGATATCATTCAACACGCCCTTTTCAGTATAAAAAACAAGTGGGATCAGGTCACCCCAAACATCCGAATATAATTTGACACTTTTTCCGCAAAAACCTGCGTCACACCATCGCCTGACAAAACCATTCGG
>JBMZCY010000026.1:0-15697 GCA_049613825.1 Planktomarina sp. | reverse complement strand
AAGTTATCCATCAGCTTGATCAGCGCCACGAACGTCACCAACGGCATGATGTGCGGGATAACCACATAGCGGATTTGCTGCCATCGGGTGGCTCCGTCGATCTTCGCGGCCTCTAACGTGTCTTCGTTCACGGTTTGCAGGCCGGCATAGAACACAACGAAGGCAAAGGGTGCGGAATGCCAGATGCCGTAGATGATGATCGACACCCACATCATCGGCGTTGATGCTTTGACCGATAAGGTCGGATCAGCGGCCAGGTAAGATATGAGGTTTCCAAGGATACCGCGACTGTCGACCATCCAGAACAGGATCAGTGATCCGATCAACGGGTTCACGATCATCGGCAACAGACTGAAAAAGATCATCAGACCTTTCAAATGTCGGTGCAGCGAATTGACGGCGACCGCGATTGCAAAGCCCAGCATCATCAGGATCGGCACTGTCGTGAAGGTGTAGACCAACGTAAAGTAAAGCGCGCGGTAGAACGGCAGGTTCGTCAACTCGCCCCAGAATTCACCAAATGTTTCGGTGCTGTTCCATGACGTAGCCACTTCGTTCACCGCCAGATGTCCACGGTCGAAGTAAATTTGGGTGCCGACAAACCGTCCAATCGGGGATGCATCACGGACTGCTGCTGTCGCCTCTTGATCAATGGCTGTTTCGGTTTGGCATCCGAAGGGGCCGCAGTTTTCAACTTCGATCAGAACCGCTTCGTGCGGGGTGAAGATAGATTGGGTGATAACAGAAAAAATGGGCATGGCGATGAACAACAGCATCGCAAGGCCGGTTGGCAGAAAGAACCAAAAGAACGTCTTATGTTTCATGTCGTTGCATCCTTTGTGGGCCGCACTGGTTTTCTGGCCTTAAATTCTAAAAGTGTGGTCGGGGCACAAATATGCCCCGACCCAAGTCACCTGATTAGTTCAGGAAACCGGCTTCTTTTGCTGCAGCTGTGTAAGCTGCTTCAACGTCTGCCAATGTTTTCTCGGCGGACTCTTTACCCGTCATGAAGTCTGGCAGTTCTGCACCCAGTGCAGTGTGCATCAGACCCATGTATGGCAGCATTGGGTAAGGAACAGTGCCGGAATTTGCTGCTGCAAATACGCCGACCGCCGCTTCTGTTGGTTCATAACCGTCGATCAGCCAAACAGCTTGCTTGGCCACATCCGCATCACCCAAAATTGCTGGGTCGATTGCTTTGACCAGTGACTGGAATGTCGCTGCTGCATCTTCATCAGAGATGTTCTTGGACACAGTGAAACCATCCCACCACAGGGTGGATGCAGGTGTGTCGTTGCCACCAACAGTCATTGGTCCTGCGATTGCGAAACCGTCGATCACCGCTTGTGGGATACCTTCAGCATCGGTCATAGTTGCCGCACGGGACCCCCACATGTTCATCATCGCAACGTTGCCAGCGCGGTATTCAGCGTTTGCAGCGTTAGAATCGTGTGTCAGGTAATCTGGATTCATGTAAGCAGACAGTGCTTTCATCATTTCCAGTGTCGCCACACCATCTTCGTTGTTGATGGAAGGAACAGCGGACCCTGCTTCGAAGAAATCACCTTCAAAACCAAGATACATGTTGTTGAATTCTTGTGCCAAGTTCCAGCCCGCTTTGTAAGCGCCGGAAATCGGGTTATCCATCAAGCCCATGGATTTGATTTTTTCAGCACCAGCCAACATTTCTTCGTATGTTGTTGGAACTTCTACGCCTGCTGCTTCCAGAACGTCAGCACGGTACACCAAGTGCTGCGCGTTTGCCATGAATGCAACAGCCATCACTTGACCGTTGATTGTGATCAGCTGGTTTTGCTTCAGAGCGCCACCGTACTGTGCAACCAGATCATCCAAAGGCTGGATTACGTCGTTGTTCATCAAAGCAACGATGGACGAGTTTGCAACGATCGCGGACGTATATGTCGCTGGGTCGCCCTGCATACCTGCCAGGTTGATTTTCTGATGGTCGGCAGTCAGGTTTGTTTCAACTTCAGCGCCTGCAGCGGCACATGCAACTGCGCCTGCCCCAACAGTTTGGATCGCTGGAAATTCGTTGCCTACGATGGATACGCGACCGTCAGTCGGGCAGCCTGCTGTGTGGCCTGCGGAAAATGCAGTTGTGCCCATTAAGGCAAACGCGGATGCGGTGATTACTTTATTCAGAAACATTATTCTCTCCCTGCTTCTGTGGTGAATGGTGTGTCTTGCAAGTCCACACCGTTGATTGAAAGGGCCTTATGGCCCCTTCAAATTCGATCAGCCCAACCGTTCACCGGTTGTGGCGTCAAACAAATGGCAAATCTCAGCAGGGACGTTAAAGCCGACCTGATCCCGGATTTCTGCCCTGTATTCTTTGTGTGCTTTCACGCTGACCAACTGACCACTGGACCGCACGGTGATCATTGTGGCGTCGCCCAGCAGTTCCATTGAATAAACAGGGGCTTGCACTTCGCCACCGCCATCCATGTTCACGGATGCATCTTCGGCGCGGAAGCCCAGTGTGATCGGGCCGTCAGGGGCGTTCAGACCGGATACGGACACCCGTTCCGCTGTGAACACACCGTCGATGATATGGCCATCGATCAGGTTCATCGCAGGGTTGCCGATAAAGCTGGCGACAAATGTATTCGCTGGATTGTCATAAATATCAGTCGGCGTCCCAACCTGTTGCACGATACCTGCCTTCATGACGACAACACGATCAGCCAAGGTCATCGCTTCGATCTGGTCGTGGGTCACATAGATGGTTGTAACTTGCAATTCATGGGACAGGTTCTTGATCTGCGCCCGTGTGGACACACGCAATTTCGCGTCCAAGTTGGACAACGGTTCGTCCATCAAGAACACATTCGGTTCCCGCACAATCGCACGGGCAAGGGCCACGCGCTGACGCTGGCCACCCGACAGTTCCGCAGGTTTGCGGTGCATAAACGGACCGAGTTCTACCATATCGGCGGCACGCTGCACACGTTCGGCATGTTCTGCCACTGGTACCTTCCGCACCTTCAAAGGAAAGCGGATGTTATCTTCGACGTTCATGTTCGGGTACAAACCATAGGACTGAAACACCATACTGATGTCGCGATCTTTCGGTTCTTTGTCATTCACACGTTCGCCGTCGATCAGGATATCGCCTTCGGTGACGTCTTCCAAACCTGCGATCATGCGCATGGTTGTGGTCTTGCCACAGCCCGATGGACCAAGCAGAACCAGAAATTCACGATCCTTGATAGTTAGGTCGAAATCTTTGACCCCAACAAAGCTGCCCCAACGCTTGTTCACGTTCTTAAGCTGAATTTCGGCCATCGTATTCTCCCAGTCGCCAACGCAGTGCTGACGTTTTGCACACGTATGCAAAAAGGCTAGACTTTGATCCACCGCTTTGCCAAGACCCTTTTTGAGATTTTATAAAAAAATGTATGGATGCACAGATATGACCGTTCACACAGACGATATTCGGCGAAAAATTGATGCCTATTGGAAAGATCCAGCATCACATTCCGACCTATGGGCGGATGATGCCGTGGCGGATGTGGCATGGCCCGTGAACCAACTGGTGGGGGGCCATGCGATTCTGGACAGTCTGGTGTCACCTTTGCGGGACGCTTTCACTGGCCTGCATCGCCGCGATATTTTGTTCATCGGTGGCACCAACAACCGCGCCGAACACGGCAACTGGGTGTCCTGTATCACGCACTATGTGGGCAACTTCCAGAAATCCCTGTTCGGGTTGAAGCCGTCAAACAAACTGGTCTTTTTCCGGTCCGGCGAATTTTACCGTATCATTGATGGCCAAATTGCAGAGGCTAAAATTATCTTCGATCTGCCCGACCTGATGCACCAATCCGGCTGCCTGCCCTTGCCATCACTGGGAACCGAAATCACGTTCCCCGCGCCTGCCACGCAAGACGGGTTAAGCCCGACTGGTGATGGGTCAGATGCACTGAATTTGGTCGAACGGATGTTGGGCGACTTGCATGTCTTTGATCCTGAAACAGGGACATCTGCACGCCAGACAGGTACGGACGGGGCATGGGCGGACGACATGATGTGGTATGGCCCTGCTGGCATCGGATCCAACTTCCAATGGGGCGGCTTCTCTAAAGACCACCGCGAACCTTTCCTGCACGCCTTTCCTGATCGCAAAGGCGGAAATCACTACTGCCGTTTCGGGAACGCCAATTACGCTTGCGTGTCCGGATGGCCATCAATGACCATGACATTCCAAGGCGATTACTTGGGGCAAAAAGCAGATGGCCGGGCGTTAACCCTGCGGGTGATGGATTTCTATCGCTGCGCAGACGGTAAGATTGCAGAAAACTGGGTCTGTTTGGATTATGGTGATTTGTTCATGCAGATGGGACGTGATTTAGTGGCCGAGGCAAACGATATGCAGGCATAACCAACCGTGGGTTAAAGACCTACCCTACGGACGCTTGTTGTATTCACCCCCGGCGCAAACAGCGGTGTCAACACCCGTTCCCAAAGCCATATCCACAAGACCCAAAGCACACTTCAATCTGAACGGTGCGATCCAAAGCCTGAAGGCAAGCTTTGCGCCAAGCTCCACATTACGTGCTGGAAAAGGCCCATTGCGTCACCTGCTCATACGCCTGATCCGCACTCAGTTCGATAGTGGGGAACGTGTCATGGCGTTCGGCCCCCGGCCATGACTGTGCCTCTAACGCCAGGCCAGAATAATTCAGATATGGCTGCCCGTGATGCGTGGCAAAGTCCGGTGCGTTAATCGTGCCACAGTCATACACTTGCAAGCCTGCTTCGGTCGACGACATGACCATCGACACACCACCGGTCCCGCGCAGTTCTGCAACAGGGCGCAAAGGCCCGCGCGCATCCGCAGTACATAGATTCCAATCAAAGAATTGCGTGGCATCGCCAGTCAAAGTCACACCATCGCGCAAATCGTATTGTGTCCCCGAAACATCCAGCACCCGCCCTGTCGGGATAATGCTGTCGTCAGTTTCCGTGTACTGATCCGCATGCACCGTCAGCGTCTGCCCCGCAAACCCAAGCGTAGGGTCCAGCGACCAATACGAATGGTTCGCGAAATTCATCAATGTCGCAGCATCGGTGGTCGCCGTCACTGTCAAGCGCAGCGCAGCACCGTCCACAACATAAGCCGCAGTCACAAACCGGTTGCCAGGAAACCCACCCAGCCCGTCAGGCAATTTCAAAGTCAGGGTCACGTGATCAGCCCCGCGATCCTTAATATTCCATATTTGCTTATGTGTCCCCGTGCTGCCCGAATGTTGGGTCAGATTACCAGAATGGTGTTTTTCAAATGTATATGTCTGGCCCTTAATGTCCGCAGTGCAATCTTTGATCCGGTTCACCACAGGCCCAATCAAACTGCCAAAACTGCTCAACGGTCCCTGATACGCCGCGACATCCAATGCACCAAGGGTCAATGGATGATCCACGCCACCTAGCCGCACATCATGGATGATCGCGCCAAGGGTAAGGATTTTTACGCTCAGGTCATCGGACGCAATGGTGATGACATCCACCTGTTCACCGTCCTTCGTGGTGCCAAATTGTTCGATCATAATACCTCCCAATGGACACCAGCAGGGGCGAGGGTTTTATCTTCGAAAGTTACCGCATCAGGGCCGTAGTTGAACCAGAACCGATGTTGATCCGTATCACGAATGCGCAGGTCAGCGGGCAAATCAATCGTGTTGATCCCATGGGCGGCGCATCGATCCGTCACGATCCGCGACCAGAACACATCATCAGGCCAACCGCCAAGATAGGTGATGTTACCCTGCTGCACAGCCACCGGACCCGCAGCGCAAGAATACAGCGCCCCTTCGCCATCCAATTCATCCCGCCATTTGGTCACCGACCCGCCACCATCCACCAAATAGGGCGCGTAGGGGGGCAGAGATTCAACGAACGGAATATGCAAATTCAAGCCCTTGATGTCGGGCACACCCGCGTCAGGAATAGACAGTTCCTCGGTTTTTGAACCCGCCCTAGGACCCAACACAACATGCCCGTCTGTCAGCGTATCTGGCACAGTCAACAGGCCGGGTGCAAAGATCAGATCATAGGCAGCCGCATCGACTGAGGGCGGCACAATATCCACACTCAACCCCTTTTTACGCAGGGCTTTGTAACAATCAAACACCAACTGGAAGTAGTCGAAATCAGCGCCTTGCGGCTGTGCATCCCATGCGAAAGCGGACGTATAGTCAAACACCAAAGCAACCCGTGTCTTGGCAGTACCTACGTTCGGCAGGTCCTGCAATTCCGCAGCCACCTGCGCACATTCACCCAACGCGGGCGCGGGATCGCGGTTCGGCTGCAACAGCCCCGCATGCATTTGTTCTTGCGCAAACGGCGCTTGGCGCCAGCGGAAATAGCATACGGTTTCGGCCCCATGGGCAAATGCCTCCCACGCCCAAAGGCGGGGCATGCCGGACATTGGCGCGGGGTTCCAAGGTGCCCAGTTCACAGGCCCCGGTTGCTGTTCCATGATCCACCAGCGGCCCGCAGATGTGGCCCGGTACAAGTCGTGGTGGAACGCTTGGAAATCGGGATCGCCTTGGCGCAGGTAACGGGCTTGCTCAGACTCCGTCGCCCCCACGCGGTCCAAAAGGAACCCCATCGGATAGCTGTCCCAGCTTGAGATATCGAGGTCCGCACCCACGTCATAATGATCAAACGCCGTGATCCGGCCCATAAAATTGTGAATAATCGGCGCATCGGTATGTTGCCGGATTTCATCGCATTGCACACGGTTAAAGCGCACCACTTGGTCGCTGGAAAACCGCCGGAACGCCAGCACATGGGCGGGGTTCGGTTCGGTCACAGTCAGGTTCGGCAAGTCGAGTTGATCGAAGGTATCATACTCCATCGACCAGAAGATATTGCCCCACGCCTTGTTCATCGCGTCGGTCGATTGATAGCGCTGCGCGCACCAATCCCCGAACGCCTTGCGCGCATGGGAGGAGTACGAAATCGCGGTATCATGGCAGTCGTATTCATTGTCCGTCTGCCACGCCGCGATATGAGGATTCTTGCCATATCGTTCGGCCATCAGGCGGGTGATCCGGCGGGATTCTTCGCGGTACCCATCATGGGAAAAACAGTAATGCCTGCGCGACCCGAACTTCCGTTCCCGCCCCTGATCGTCATAGGCCAGCATATCGGGATGCTTGTCCAACATCCAACGCGGTGGGGTCGCAGTGGGTGTGCCAAGGATCACTTTTAGACCTGCATTGCCAAGCGTTTCAATCGCGCGATCCAGCCAGCCCCAGTCGAAGGTGCCGGGAGTTGGTTCCATCCGGCTCCACGCGAATTCACCGATGCGGACCCATTCAAGGCCTGTCTTCACCATATCAGCCGCGTCCTGCGCCCAGATGCCTTCGGGCCAGTGTTCGGGGTAATAGCAGACGCCGAGGGTGCGTTTCATGGGCGGTTCCTTACAGGATAACTTGGTGTTCTTTCTGGCCGATTGCATCGACGGTCACTTCGAAGGTCTTGCCGTTATCTGGTGCGTCCGCAAGCGCGGACGGATCCAGTCCTTCGGTCGCTGACGTTACAAACATGCGGCCTGACGCACCTGCGAACGCCGGGCATGTCACCTGCTTTGCGGCAACTTGGACAGCAGTCTTAAATTCGCCGTCAGCTCCGTAGCATGCAACCCGCGATGCGCCCCATTGGGCATTCCAGATGTTGCCATCCGCATCCACCACCGACCCGTCAGGATTTTCGCCTGTGGCAGTCAAATCCGCCGCAACCGAAGGTTTGCCTATGGGCCAACCGTCTTCATCCAAAGCAACAGTTTTGATTACTTTGGCAATCGTGTCACAATAATATGCGCGGTCGCCAGAAGGCGCGAAACAGATCGAATTGCTGATTGTGATGTTCCCAAACAACTTGCGCACGGACCCTTCAAAGTAGCGGTAAATTGCACCTGCCCTGGGTTCTGCGTTCTTTCCCATGGTCCCGATCCAGAAACCTCCCTGCGGGTCGGCGCGACCGTCGTTGGAACGGGTCACATCGTTGTCGGATTCCAGCGGAGCCATATATTCCTGTTCGCCGGTTTCCACGTTGAAGGTGAACAACTGAGTCTCGGACGCAATCAAAAGCGTATCGTGATCGACCCAACCCGCAGCACTGACATATTCATCAAACTGCCAGGATTTGTCCTTGGTCAGCAACTGATGATTATTGATATCGAACCAAAACAACTGCTCCCGCAGCGGGTGCCACAACGGGCCTTCGCCCAGCGAACATTGACGGTCATCATAGATCATAACGCGTCGTATGCCTTTACCAGAACACGGGCTTTTTCTGCAACGATAGCAGGCGTATCGCCCGGCTTGTAAATCGCAGAACCAATTCCGAACCCGTCCGCAGATGCCGCTTTCCATTCAGCAAAATTATCGGCACCAGCACCGCCAACAGCATAGACTTGCGTGCCCTTTGGCAGCACAGCCCGCATCGCTTTCATACCCGCAGGTCCGGCCATATCACCGGGAAACAATTTCAGGCCGGTGGCCCCTGCTTTCAAAGCCGCGAATGCCTCAGACGGGGTGAAAATCCCAGGCCACGATTGCAGGCCTTTGGCCACCGTATGCGCGATGACCTCTGCGTCTGCATTAGGGGACACGATCAGTTTGCCACCAACGGACGCGACCTGATTCACCTGTTCGACGGTCAAAACCGTCCCTGCCCCAATCAACGCCTGATCGCCAATCGCATCCACGATCGCACCGATAGAACCAACCGGATCAGGCGAATTCATTGGGACTTCGATCGTCGTGATCCCTTCGTCCAAAAGCGCCTGGGCGATGAAGGCCGCTTCGGCCGTTTGAACGCCCCGAAGAATGGCTATAATGTTGCGGGTCATGTTGTCTTAACTTTCAAATCTGAATACGCGGTCTTCAGGCCAGACAATGTCATCTGGGTGGCATCGGTCAACGTCACTGGAACCCCCTGCGCCTGAAGTGCTGTGGCGTAATGACCGGACAGCGTTTTGGCCCCGATCATCGCAACCGCTTGGCCAAGCCAATAGGGCTTAGAGGCCGCCATTTCCGCGCCGATCAACAGGCCCGACAAACGGGCAGATGACCAAGCAGTTGTCGCCCCATGAACCAGCCCTTCGGCCCGAATGTTGAACAAACGCGCAGCAGTGGCTTCGGGGCGGGACATGGCATCATCGACCGCAGTGGTGAACGCTTCATCATCCCAATCCGCACCGACAGAATGCTTCAACACGGACCCTTGGGACAGCAACGCGAACATCTCGCCCGTCATAAAGGTTTGAAAGCTGATGATTTCACCCGCGCTGACATGCACCCATTTAGTATGCGTACCCGGCAAGCAAATCACACCATCCCAGTTGGGGTTCAGGTTCAGGAAACCAGCGATCTGAGTCTCTTCCCCCCGCATCACATCAGCGGGCGAATTTTGCTTTACGCCACCGACCACCTGCACGGTGAAACGGTCAGAAACCGTCAACGCTTGCACGGTACTGGACTGCGGCTTGCAAGGAGCGGTGGAATAAGGTGCCTCGACCCAGCCTTGCCTTGACCCAATCATGCCGCACGCCACAACAGGCAAAGTGCGGGTGCCGATCCAGTTCTGCAAAACTTCGTTCAGGACAGGTTCGAATTCATGCGGGGCAAGCGTGCCCATACCCTTGTCAGACCGCACTTCACCCAACACTTGCCCGTCGTTCGACATCGCCCAAGCACGCATGTTGCTGGTGCCCCAATCGACTGCGACCCAGTCTGCGTATGTCTGTCCACCGTCCATCATATCACCCTGTTACCACAACACCGCCATCTACGACCACTGCCTGACCTGTCATCATTTTTGATGACGCCGACGCCAAGAAAAGGCACGTGCCACTGATATCTTCCGGCTGCAATGCGTCCTTTAAACACTGGCGGCCCAATTGACCCTCCAACGCTTCGGGTGTCACCCACATATCCAGCTGTTTTCGTGTCATCACCCAACCGGGGGCCAATGCATTTACGCGGATTTTGTCAGGGCCAAATTCACGGGCCAAACTGCGTGTCATACCGTTAATGCCTGAGTTGCTGGCCGTGTAAATCGGATAGCCTGCGTTGCCCATCATATAGCTGATCGAGCTGAAATTGATGATCGACCCACCACCCGCTTTCTGCATCATCGGGGCGACGTGCTGACAGGCAAAGAAATACGCCTTCAGGTTCACGGCGATCATCCAATCCCAGAAATCCTCGGTCACTTCTTCGGTCGTGTGGCGTTTGTCGTTCGCCGCATTGTTCACCAAAGTTGTGATCGGACCATGGGCAGCTGCCGCCTGATCCATCGATGCTTTCAAGGCTGCGGTATCCGTAATATCGCCTTCGATGAACAAGGGTCGCACACCGTGCTTCGCCTCCATCTCATCACAAAATTCGGTCGCGTCGGACCGCCCAATGAAGGCCACCTTCGCACCTTGGGCCATGAACGCATCCGTGATCGCAGCACCAATGCCGGAACCCCCACCCGTAATATAAACAGACGCATCTTTCAGATCAGGAAAAATAGGCTGGGTCATGATCAATCCTTAATGGCTTTCGCGGGTCACAGGGCGGGTGTCTTTGCCGACAAGGAAATCCAGATCCGCCCCTTCATCCGCTTGCAACACATGGTCGATATACATGCTGGCGTAGCCGCGTGTGTAGTGGCGCGGATCAGGTTCCCAACCTTCGCGACGCTGGGTCAATTCGGCTTCGTCCACCAATAGTTCTAGAATACCATCGCTGGCCGAAACCTTGATCTGATCGCCCGTTTTCACCAGCGCCAGATTGCCGCCTGCCTGAGCCTCTGGTGCGACATGCAGGATCACAGTCCCATAAGCTGTGCCCGACATCCGCGCGTCAGACACACGAATCATATCCCGTACGCCTTGCTTGATCAGCTTGGCTGGGATCGGCATATTGCCAACCTCTGGCATGCCCGGATAGCCCTTTGGGCCGCAGCCTTTCAGAACCAAAATCGTGTCCGGTGTCACGGGCAAATCGTCGTTATCAATGGTGGCTTTCATGTCCTCGATATTCTCGAACACATGGGCGCGGCCTGTATGTTCCAACAGCGCGTCGGTCGCGGCGGACGGCTTTACGATAGCACCCTGCGGGGCGAGGTTCCCACGCAAAACACGCAGGCCAGCGGCAGGTTTCACGGGGTCATTGAACGGTTTGATAACATCATCGTTGTAGCATTCTGCCCCGTCCGCATAGGCCATGATATCACCACCCAGAACAGTCTTCGCAGGGCGCAGGTGATCGCGGAGCTCATTCATCACGACGGGCATACCGCCAGCGTAACAGAAATCTTCCATCAGGTATTTCCCAGACGGCATGCAGTTGACGAGCAGTGGAATTTCCCCGCCAATCTCGAAATCTTTCAGCGTCAGATCCACACCCACACGTCCGGCCATAGCCAGCAAGTGCACCACAGCATTGGTCGATCCACCGACGGCAGCGTTTGCCAAGATCGCATTTTCAAACGCGGCTTTGGTCATGATGTCGGACGGCTTCAAATCCTCGCCAACCATCTCAACAATGCGCTTTCCGGTGATGTGGGCCAGCGCCATGCGGCGGGCGTCCACGGCGGGAAGGGCTGCGTTGGTGGGCAGGGACATGCCCATCGCCTCGACAATCGACGCCATGGTAGATGCCGTACCCATTGTCATGCAAACGCCCTTGGATCGGGACATGCCGGATTCAGCGTTCATGAAATCTTGCAAGGTCATTTCGCCCGCACGCACCGCTTCGGAAAACTTCCAGACATCCGTACCAGAGCCGATATCCTTGCCCTGCCACTTGCCGTTCAGCATCGGGCCGGAGCTGACCACGATGGTCGGCAGATCGACCGAGGCCGCGCCCATCAATTGCCCCGGCGTGGTCTTGTCGCATCCGCCCAGCAGGACGACGCCGTCGATACCATAGGCGCGGATCGACTCTTCCACGTCCATGGACAGCAAGTTGCGGAACAGCATGGCGGTCGGCTTCATCTGGGTTTCACCCAGCGACATGACAGGGAATTCAACGGGGAAACCACCCGCCTCCCAAACGCCGCGCTTTACGCCTTCGGCCAGTTCGCGCAGGCCGGAGTTGCACGGGGTTAATTCAGACCACGTGTTGCAAATGCCGATGATCGGACGCCCGTCAAACGCGTGATCGGGAAAGCCTTGGTTCTTCATCCACGACCGATGAATGAACCCATCTTTGTCCAGTTTTCCATACCATGCGCGGCTGCGGCGGTTGCTTTTATCGGTCATAGGCGTTCCCCTTCCAAGACCCACATTGTGCATGGGAAAGACCAAGGCAACGTCACACCTTGATCCATCAACCACGCACCGCTGACGGTCATTTCTTTTTGTTTCAATTCCGGTTCGCCGCGTGAAAGCGTCGAGGCATTGGTTCGGTTAATCAATCGAATTTTATACTGCGCCATCGCATCTAAATCACACAGTTGCAACGGACGCGGCGTGATCTGTGCGCTGGTGTCCGCCTTACCCGCGAAGACGACAAAGCGACCGGCATCGGTCGCCATTTGCTGTTCGGCAATCACCGCAGGATCGCTGCTATCAAGGCGCAGAATATCCGCTTTATGCATCCAGTCACGGTTGGCTTTGTACCAAGCGGTGACTTCTTTCAGCACTTCAATTTCATGGTCTGTCAATTCCCGGGGGTCCATTTCAAACCCCATGTGTCGCTGGGCCGCGACCCACGCACGGAAGGAAATATCGAGGATACGGCCAGAGGTATGACATATCCGAGGGCCAACGTGCGATCCCGTCACAACCGTTGGCAGAAACAGTGCGGCATTATGCTGAATGCGCAAACGCTCCAACGCGTCATTCGAATCCGACAACCAAACCCGTTGCGTCCGTTCCAGAATACCGAAATCAATCCGGCCCCCGCCTGACGCGCAACTTTCGATTTCCACATCAGGGAAGTCCGCCCGCAGACGGTCGATCAGCGCGTAAGACCCACGGGTCTGGGCGGCGTCCGGCATGGGCAGAACGCGGTTGTGGTCCCATTTCACGTAATCAATGTCATGGTTTCGCAACACATCAGCCATGCGGTCATAGATGAAATCTCGCACCTCGGGCAGGGCCATGTTCAGGGCTTTTTGTTGACGGCCCAAGGTTTGGTCTTCAGACCCCAGCGCCCAATGCGGGTTTAGGCGATGCAGGTTGGAATCCGGGTTAATCATTTCCGGCTCAAACCAGATTCCGAAACTCATCCCCAGCCCGTGAATATGGTTGATCAGCGGGTCGAGGCCGTCGGGGTATTTGCGAACATCGACCTCCCAATCGGACAGGGATGTCGTGTCGTCATCGCGTTGTCCAAACCATCCATCATCCAGCACAAACCGTTCCGCACCAAGGTCGGCGGCTTTGTCGGCAATGTCTTTCAGAATGTCCAACTTGTGGTCGAAATACACCGCTTCCCAGCAGTTGTAGTGCACCGGTCGCGGGCGATCGGCCTTTGGGAAAGTCACAACCCGATCTCGCAATGTCCGTTGGAACGCCGCCGCGCAACCGTTCAACCCACGGGTTGAGAAGCAGGCATAAAGCTTGGCTGTTTTGTATTCAGTCGCTGCCTGAACCTCCATCCGCGCGGCGTGGCCGAATTGGATTTGACGGCGACCGTCGGGCAGTTCTTCGGCGATCATTTTGTGACCGCCGGACCAGCCGTAGTGGAACCCGTAAGCCTGCCCTTTGGTATTCGTGCAGCCCTTGTTCGGGACCAGAAGCCCCGGGAAATGTTCGTGCCCTGTCCGGCCCGTGCGGTTCTCACGGAAGCGAATGCCAGCAGACCAAGGCGTGCGGTTCATTTGGAATTCACCACACCAGCGACCTGCGAAATCAATCATCTCCTCTGCCGCTTGGGGCGCGGGCAGGACGGGGGCGGCAAGCCAATGCAAGTGGATCGGACGGTCGGCAGACAGTTCGGCCCATGTGGTTATCATGCCCGTGTGCGCGTCGGTCTGGAAATGCGCACAATATGTCAGGCGGTTTTCAGCGTCAGCATAAACCAGTTCCAACGCATCATCAGTCTGCTTACCATCAACAAAACAGAACTTAGGCAGCAACGGCGTCCCATCGCTATCCCGACAAATCAGGCCCGGTTGACCCGGAAACGTACGCACGGCTTCGGGACAGATCGACAGATCGGGGTTCGCGTCCAGCATCCCGCCCGTAATGTCGATCGCATGGCCAGCAGCCACGGTTTCCAGATTTTCGTCCATAGGCAGGGGACTGCCCCAGTAAACAACTTGGGGCAAACGATCCCGCGTCGCCGCCAGAACCAAAGTCTGATGGCCATCATCCAAACGCCACTGCGTCTTCATAAATTTTCGTCCTAAAACACTAGGGGTCTTACTTAACGGCGCCCAACGTCAGGCCAGCGATAAAGTGCTTTTGCATCGCAAAGAACATCATCACAGGCGGTAGGGCCGCAACAATCGATCCGGCACTCATCAAGTGATAGGCCGCACGGTATTGGCTGTTAAAGCTGGTAATCCCAGCTGTCACGGGTTGGGCATCCGGACCTTGGGTCAGAACAATCGCCCAGAAATAATCGTTCCAGATGAAGGTGAAGATCAGCACCGAAAGCGCCGCCAAAGCAGGCTTCATCAAGGGCAAAACAATGTACCAAAAGATCCGCCATTCTGCGATGCCTTCAACACGCGCGGCTTCGACCAACTGGAACGGCAACGCTTTGATGAAGTTGCGCATGAACAAGGTACAGAACCCCGTTTGGAACGCGACGTGGAACAGGACAAGGCCCAGTTTCGTATCGTACAGTCCCATGTTCAGGGTCAGATCACGAACAGGCACCATCAGGATTTGGAACGGCACAAAGTTACCTGCAATGAACAGGAAAAAGATAATCAGATTGCCCTTGAACTTATACACGCCCAGCGCAAAACCCGTCATTGATGACAGCGCCACCGCACCAATCACAGTCGGGATCGTGATAAAGATCGAATTCAGCATGTAGCGCGGCATATCGGATTCAAAGAACACCTTGCCATAGTTGGTAAAGCCTTCAAAGCTGGACGGCAGGCCCCAATAATTGCCCGTTACAAAATCGGCAGCAGGTTTGATAGAAAACAGCGCAACAGCAATCAAGGGCAGCAACCAGATGATCAACACAAATGGCAACATGACCTTGTAACTGGTCTGAACCGCAGCTGATGATTTTTCGATAGGGGTCGGGAACATGTTATGTGTCCTTCGCGGTTAAACTGTCACGCATGGCTTTGGTCAGGCCGCTGCGGATTTTATCATAGGATACGGCAATGCGGTGGGCCGCTTCGTCGGCAGATGTGTCTGCGAACGGCAACGTGACCCAGCTTTTGTGGAAATACTTCGCTTTGATGGCCGCGCCTGCGTCGATCAGCATGGCCGCTGTGTCCACATCAGGGCATTTGACGGATACGCCATTGGCATGGGTCGCGCTTGAAAAACAGGCGAACATCTTGCCGCCGACTTTCCAACAAGACAGCTCCTCTGGCGGATGGCCTTGGGTGGCACCTAGATGGGCGGCGCACAGGGCGTCGACTTCTGATCGCGTCGTCCCCATCAGTGCGCACCTTTTTCGTCTTGGTACATGGACCACAGGAAGTAGCCGATGAAGAACAACATGATGAAGAACAGGACCACCGCGATGGCAGC
>JBMZCY010000025.1:0-15863 GCA_049613825.1 Planktomarina sp. | reverse complement strand
ATCCAACGCCGTCATCAAAAGGTTATCGAAGAAGCGCCAAGCCCCTTTGTGGATGAAGAGTTACGCCGTGCTATGGGGGAGCAAGCTGTGGCGCTTTCGGCGGCAGTTGGATATTATTCAGCGGGCACAGTTGAATTTATCGTTGGTGCCGATAAATCGTTTTATTTCCTTGAGATGAACACCCGTTTGCAGGTGGAACACCCTGTGTCGGAACTGATTACAGGCGTTGATCTGGTCGAACAAATGATCCGTGTGGCCAATGGCGAAGCGCTGTCGATCACGCAAGATGATGTGAAAATTAACGGTTGGGCCATGGAAAGCCGCCTGTACGCAGAAGACCCGTATCGTGGGTTCCTGCCGTCTATTGGTCGCCTGACAAAGTACCGCCCCCCTGCGGAATCTACGTCTGACACTGCCGTCGTTCGCAACGATACAGGTGTGTTTGAGGGTGGTGAGATTAGCATGTTCTATGACCCGATGATTGCAAAGCTGTGCACATGGGGGCCAACCCGTGCTGACGCCATCGAAGGCATGCGCCATGCATTGGACGCATTCGAGGTCGAAGGCATTGGCCACAACATTCCGTTCTTGTCGGCTGTGTATGACCACGAAAAATTCACGTCAGGCAACATCACCACTGCCTTCATCGAAGAAGAATATCCAGACGGGTTCGAAGGTGTTGAGCTGCCGTCCGAAACCCTGACCAAACTGGCGGCATCTGTCGCAGCCATGTACCGCGTTGCTGAAATCCGCCGCACCCGCGTGTCGGGCCGTATGGACAACCACGAACGCCGTGTACGCGATGATTGGATGGTATTGGCGCAGGACGCAGAATTTTCTGTGCACATCGACGCGGACTCAGAAGGGTCCAGCGTGACAGTGGGTGATCAAACCCTGCGCGTCATGTCCGATTGGACCCCTGGTCAGTCCTTGGCGCGGATGAACGTCGATGGCGAAAGCCTTGCGTTGAAAGTGGACCGGATCACCAACGGCTACCGCGTGCGGTTCCGGGGGGCTGATCTAAAGGTCCACGTTCGCAGTCCGCGTGCACATGAAATGGCCAAACTGATGCCAGAAAAGATCGCACCGGATACATCTAAATTGTTGCTTTGCCCAATGCCGGGTCTGATCGTGAAGATTGACGTGGAAGTCGGGGATGAAGTTCAAGACGGCCAAGCCCTGTGCACGGTCGAGGCAATGAAGATGGAAAACATCCTGCGTGCCGAACGCAATGGCGTGGTGTCCAAAATCAACGCAGCAGCAGGGGACAGCCTTGCGGTGGACGAGATTATTTTGGAGTTTGAATAATCCCGATTACGTCGATCATTGATTGGTTTGCCGGATGGGACGTACGCATCTGGCAGGCCTTGATTGCCGGTCTGGTGGTTGCGTCCGGATGGTTGGTGAATGGCCGCCAAAACCGCCGTGAAGCCAGACGCCTGCGGAACGAAGCACTGCGCGATTTGCACCGTGCGCTTTATGCTGAAATTGCGGTGAACCTTGCCAATCTTGGCGGGTTGGATGCAATTGAAACGGCCAAACAGGCCCAAGTGGCTCGGATGAAAAAATCCAACAATCATCGGCCTTTTCTGACCCATCAAAAGCGTGACATGGTGTTTCAAGCGTTTTTGCGGGACATAAATATCTTGCCACGCAGCAGTATTGATCCGATAGTGACCTACTATGCGTTGGTGAATTCCATCGAACAGATGGAGCATGACATCCGCAGTGATCGGTTTATGAACCTGAACAAAGATGGTCGGATTGCGCTGTACTCAGACTATATGGATTTGCTGAATCAAAGTGTCACATATGGCTGGATCGCCCTGCAACTGATTGATTGCTATGGTAAAAACGGGGTCGAGGCCGCGCGGACGTTGTCGTCGCAACTGTGGGTCAATAACCGCCTGGGCGGGGACCCAGACGCCCTGTCACAGGACCCGGCAGACGTACAATAATGGGTTCCTGCTTTGGGGCAGGCTTTTTGGACGATGCTGTGTGTTCGTTGCTCATAACGTCTACATACCCATTGTGACCCGATATTTCAAGTAAAACGGTCAGTTTGACAGGTCCATCTGGTTTCCACGACGTTCTTCGACCTCTAACTGGCGCATCGGCATTTTGTCGATCACGCGGCTGATTTCGCGTAGGTCCCATGGTAGGGCATTTCGCAACTTCACGCCACCATCTTTGCCGATCAGAACCATCCCGAACCCGTGCGGGCGCAATTTTTGACGAAGGTCACTTGTGTTCACGGTATCTGTGTCCACGATCCAGACGATATCACGGTCGATCAGATCACGTTCACCTTCGGCCAGATATTCCATCTGTTGAATGAAGGCCGGATCAAACCTACTGTCTGCAAACACAATCACAGGCCGCGCTTGCCATTTGAAATCAGAAATATTGATATCTGCCGCAGCGATGGGGGCTGCTGGGTTCTGACGCCAATCGTCGACGGTTGTTTCCGCAAAAGCGGGGCCCGCCAAAAGTGTTAGGGCAAACATCAGTTTTTTCACGCAAAATACTCCTCTGATACATAATATAGGTACGAAATAATCGTGCGCCATGGGGGGACATCCTGAAATTTCACTGCTATACGCTGCAGTGCAGAATACGAAGGAAGATTGAACCATGACAGATAAGAAAACTTGGGACACCATCGCGGAAAAAGAACTTCGCGGACGGCCGTTGGATGATCTGACATGGAACACGCTGGAAGGCATTGATGTTCAGCCTTTATATACCGAAGCGGATTTGGATGGCGTGGATCATTTGGGGTCCATTCCCGGCCAAGCGCCTTACACGCGCGGGCCAAAGGCCACGATGTACGCAGGTCGCCCTTGGACCATTCGCCAGTACGCTGGATTTTCAACGGCTGAGGAATCGAATGCGTTTTACCGTGCAGGTCTGAAAGCGGGTCAACAGGGTGTGTCTGTTGCATTCGATCTGGCGACCCACCGTGGATACGACAGCGACCACCCGCGTGTGATCGGGGACGTGGGCAAAGCTGGCGTTGCGATTGATTCAGTCGAGGATATGAAAACTTTGTTCGACGGTATTCCGCTGGAAAAGATTTCCGTGTCCATGACCATGAACGGGGCGGTTATCCCTGTTCTGGCATCGTTTATCGTTGCGGGGGAAGAGCAGGGCGTGGACCGATCCTTGCTGTCCGGTACCATTCAGAATGATGTTCTGAAAGAATTCATGGTTCGCAATACCTATATCTATCCGCCAGAATCCTCGATGCGGATCGTGGCGGATATTATCGAATATACCTCTAATGAGATGCCAAAATTCAACTCCATCTCGATCTCTGGCTATCACATGCAAGAGGCCGGTGCGAACTTGGTGCAGGAACTAGCCTATACCATTGCGGATGGTCGCGAATATGTGCGCACGGCGATTGCCCGTGGCATGGACGTGGATAAATTCGCAGGGCGCTTGTCGTTCTTCTTTGCCATCGGCATGAACTTCTTCATGGAAGCCGCGAAACTGCGTGCCGCCCGCCTGCTGTGGTCCCGCGTGATGGCAGAATTTGAACCGAAGAACCCAAAGTCGTCCATGCTGCGCACCCACTGCCAGACGTCCGGCGTGTCGTTGCAGGAACAGGACCCTTACAACAACATTGTTCGCACAGCTTTTGAAGCGATGTCTGCAGTGTTGGGCGGGACGCAGTCTTTGCACACGAATTCCTTCGACGAAGCGATTGCCTTGCCGACCGATTTCAGTTCCCGCATTGCGCGGAATACTCAGCTGATCTTGCAGGAAGAAACGGGTGTGACAAATGTCGTCGATCCGCTGGCCGGGTCTTACTACGTTGAAAAGCTGACCTCTGATTTGGTGGATGAAGCTTGGAAGCTGATCGAAGAAGTCGAAGAAATGGGCGGGATGACCAAGGCTGTTGCGTCTGGCCTGCCCAAGTTGAAGATCGAAGAATCTGCGGCCAAACGTCAGGCGATGATCGACCGTGGCGACGAAGTGATTGTCGGCGTGAACAAGTACAAGCTGGACAAACAACCCGACATCGAAGTGCGCGACATCGACAACAATCAAGTGCGCGACAGTCAGGTGGCAAAGCTGGATCACATCCGCGCGACCCGCGATCAGGCAACCTGTGATGATGCGCTGTTGGAGCTGGGACGCCGCTGTGCAGAAGGTGGAAATCTGTTGGAAGCCGCTATCGAATGCGCCCGCCATCGTGCGACAGTTGGGGAAATCTCGCTGGCGATGGAAGGCACCTTTGGGCGCCACCGTGCCGAGGTGAAAACTTTGGCTGGTGTTTATGGATCGGCCTACGACGGTGACGAAGATTTTGAGAAAATCCAAAACAGCGTAAAGAAATTCGCCGAAGACGAGGGTCGCCGCCCGCGTATGTTGGTCGTGAAAATGGGCCAGGACGGGCATGATCGCGGGGCCAAGGTGATTGCGACCGCGTTTGCGGATATCGGGTTTGACGTGGACGTAGGTCCGTTGTTCCAAACACCTGAGGAAGCTGCACAAGATGCTGTTGACAACGACGTGCATGTGATCGGAATTTCGTCGCAGGCGGCAGGACACAAGACGCTTGCACCAAAACTGATCGAGGCATTGACCGCAGCGGATGCAAAAGACATTCTAGTCGTTTGTGGCGGTGTGATCCCAGCACAGGATTATAAGTTCCTGAAAGACGCAGGCGTTGCTGCGATTTTTGGCCCGGGAACAAACATCCCGGATGCGGCGCAAGAAGTTCTGGAGCTGATTGGCAAAGCACGGAACTAAGTTAACAGATAAAGCCTTTCGGAAGGCTTTGGGCAAGCCGTTTCTAAACGGCTTTCACGAAGGGACTTGGAATGCTGCGATTGGATCATTTGGCTGTTGCGGGCGAAACGAAAGACTTGGCCACAGCCCATCTGGCAAAGTTGCTAGGTGTTGATCCGGTCGAAGGTGGCGAACATGCGGTGTTTCATACGCACAACACGCTGTTGGGGTTGGGGCCTGACTTCTATTTGGAAGCGATTGCTGTAAACTCCAATGCTCCGCCCCCGGGTCGTCCGCGTTGGTTCAATCTGGACAACTTCAACGGTGCACCACGCCTAACCAACTGGGTTGTTGCGTGCGATGACATTCGCGCGGCTTTGGATATTTTGGGCGAAGGGTACGGCGAACCGGTGTCGTTGCAACGGGGGGATTTGCGGTGGCAGATGGCTGTGCCGCAGTCTGGTATTCTGCCCTTTGATGGATTTGCCCCTGCGGTGATCGAATGGAGGGGGCCACACCCCGCACCACGGTTGCCGGATTGTGGTCTGCGGTTTGGCGGATTGATGGTGCAACACCCGCAGGCGGATGACATGGCGGCGGTTTTGAAACCTTTTCTGGATGCTGATGTGCAATTTCAAACTGGTACTGCATCGCTTCACGCAACGTTCACAGGTCCGAAGGGTTCTGTGACATTGGCCTGACAATCCCGTACGACTCAGCTAGCGTGCGGATATGTCGATTTGGACCCGTATATCTGATGCCCTGCAAGCGCTTGCCGCTGGTGAAGGGCTGTCTGCTGTTTTTGAAAAACTGGTCACACCGCCGGATAAGACGGTTGGGTTTGCGATTGCTGTTATTGCACTGGGTGCAAAGATGGCGAAGGCAGATGGTTTGGTCACCAAGGACGAGGTGACGGCATTCCGCGAAGTGTTCCACATTGCCCGAAATGATGAGGCGAACGCGGCAAAAGTCTTTGATTTGGCCCGTAGAGATGTGGCCGGATATGACACCTACGCCCGCCAAATTAAACGCCTGTTCGGCGATGATCAGCCCGTGTTGGAGGACCTGATGGAAGGTCTATTCCACATCGCTATAGCTGATGGGGAATATCACCCGAACGAAAATGAGTTCCTAAAAAATGTGTCCGAGATTTTCGGGATTGGCGAGCGTTGTTTCAGGTCGATGCGTAACCGCTTTGTGCCTGATGCTGCACCCGATCCCTATGATGTGTTGGGGTTGCCGGATAATGCCAGCTATGACGAAGCAAAGGTTGCGTGGCGCAGGTTGGTGCGAGAAACGCATCCTGATCAGATGGTTGCCCGTGGCGTGCCGGAAGAAGCGGTGAAATTGGCCCAAACCCGCATGATCGCAATCAACCGCGCATGGGAAGATATCACAAAGACACACGTCGTCTGATGCGGATCGCGACGTATAATGTGGAATGGTTCGATTATCTGTTCGATGCGGCAGGCGATTTGCGCCTTGATGGCAGTTGGTCATCCCGTTGGGATGTGACGAAAGCACAGCAATCAGCGGCGGTTGCCTCGGTGTTTAAAGCGCTGGATGCTGATATTTTGATGGTGATCGAGGCACCTGATGCCAGCCGTCACCGCGATACGGTTTATGCATTGGAAGGGTTTGCGGCCCATTACGGTCTGCGCCAACGGGCAGCAGCCATAGGGTTCGCCAATCACACCCAGCAGGAAATTGCAGTGATGTATGACCCGAATGTGGTTAGTATCGAACACCGCCCGACCAGCAGCGAAGCCGTGCCTGCGTTCACGGAAACGTACAACGGTGCCGAATGGTCCAAACCCCCTTTTGAGGCATGGGTGACACCGAAATCCGGTGATCCTTTTATGCTGATCGGTGTCCACGCCAAATCCAAAGCCCCCCACGGTGCGACCACAGATGCCGAGGCGGCGCAGATCAGCCTGGCCAACCGTCGCAAACAGCTAGCCCAATGTGCATGGCTGCGGGAACGGGTAGATGATCTGTTGGCGCAAAATATTCCCACGATTGTTCTGGGCGATTTCAATGACGGCCCGGGGCAGGACCAATTCGAAGAACAGCTGGGAAAATCTGGTGTTGAGGTTGTTTTGGGGGCAGGGGACACAGCCCTGTATGATCCACATGCAGTGACTGCCCTGTGCAATCGTTTCGCTTGCCCGACCACTGCGCGGTTCTATCTGCATCTTGAAAAACGGTATCTGCAAGCGTTGTTGGACTATGTGATGGTGTCATCAACCATTGCTGCACAGCACCCGTCTTGGCGCATTTGGCATCCGTTCGATGATCCGGAAATATATGCAAATGATGATCTTCGCCAAGCCCTGCTAACCGCTTCAGATCACTTCCCAGTCAGTATTGATCTACCGGATTAATGCACTTTGATGGCGTGTTCGACGCCCAAGGTACTGGCCAGTGAGGCCAAGCGTGCCGCGACCACTTCGCCGTTCAACGCACGGGCATCTTGGTAAAGGTTCAAGGTCAGGCTTTCGCCCCGTACCCATGCGATTTGCGCGGGTTGGTCAGTATCATTGTCCCACAGCATCGCGCCCAGCCGCATGGCTTTGCCTAAGATTTCGGCACGGTGTTGATCTTGTTCGGTTGCAAGGTTTTCGACCTGATCAAAGCGTGATCCTTCGGGGGAATTGCGGTAGCGGTACATCAATGCGGTGCCCAGGAAAATACGTTCACTGTGGCGCAATCCACCAAGATTGGCGCGGGTGGCCGTATCGAAACAAACCTCGGCGCGGTAATCAGGGTGCGCGCGCCAGTTCACGTCGTGCAAAAGGCAGGCAGCTTTGACCATGCGGATCAACGTGTCGTCTGCGTCTGCGAACAATGGCACTACGAATTTATACAAACGGCGACCAAACCCCGGCTGTCTGGCGTCTTTCTTTTCGGCGTAGCGGCAGGCCTCGATCAACGGATCGCGGTCGCGCAGTTTGTTGGGCATTTGCTCGTACAACATGCCTTCGCGGATGCCATAGCTGGACACGGCAATGTCTACGGGCTCGAACCGTTGAACAACCGCTTGCAACACAGGCACTGCAAGGGGCAGCAGTCCCATCCGCGTGCTGGAAACACCACATATGTCACGCAGGTCTTCCAGATCATCAGTGTTCGCAATCAAGCCAGCCGTGGCTTCGATATCGCCCGCAGCCATTCGGTATTCATGCAGAACATTCAGGGGATAACCCCGTCGGTGCATGTCGACCTTAGCAAACGCCCGCCACGATCCACCTACTAAAAACAGACGGTTGGATTGGGGGCCAAGATAGTCTGACAGATCAGAAACCGTCTGCTTGATATGCTGTTTCAATGCTTTCGGATCATCATCGAATGTTGCCAAAATCTGGGGGCCAAGGGCAGATGTGATCCGCTTGCCCACACGTCCGTCACTGATTTCAGCCAGCTCCATCGATGATCCACCGATATCGCAGACCAGTCCGAAATATCCGGGCCAGCCCAGCAGAACACCTTGGGCGGATAAACGTGCTTCCTCTTTTCCGTTGACGACCCACATTTTGATGCCGGTTTCTTTATGCACTTGGGCGACGAAATCCGGCCCGTCTTTTGCATCGCGTACGGCTGCGGTGGCAACTGTGGTCAGGTGTTTTACGTCCATTGCATCGCGCAGGGCGGCAAAGCGGTGCATGGCGGCCAACGCGCGTGCGCGGCCTTCGGGGTTCAGCAGGCCTGTGTCGCGCAAACCTTCGCCCAAGCCGCACATGATTTTTTCATTGAAGAAGTAAGCGGGGGATCGCGCGGCGCCGTCAAACACCACAAACCGGACCGAATTTGATCCGACATCAATCACCCCAACCCGCGACATAGCACGAGCCGACGGATCATCGAACAAGGGGGTACCGAAAAGATTATCATCGGATATTTGAGCGTCTGTCATGGTCTAATCCTTTGCAACCCTGTCCATGCCCGTCAATTCTTTATCGGTGCATCATCTTCGGTGTGGGTCAGTTTGGGAACGTCAGACGCACCTGCCGATCCACGGCCAGACAGGGATGGATTTTCCATGAAAAATTTATGGCAGTTAAAGGCAAATTCGCCTTCGGGCACAGGGTGGCGCATGAATGTCCCGTCACCTTCCATCACCCAACTTTGGGCGACATCGGAAAGGTTCGCTGCCATAATCTGACTGACAATTTGCGCCTTGACGGTATTGTTGCAAATTTCGACCAATGTCTCGACCCGACGATTCAGGTTACGCCCCATCCAGTCGGCCGAGGATATATAAACCTTCGCCTTTTTCGACGGCAGTTTGTGACCATTGGCAAAGCAAACGATGCGGCTGTGTTCCAGAAAACGGCCCACGACGGATTTGACACGAATGTTTTCGGATAGGCCTTTGACGCCGGGGCGTAGACAACAAATACCACGCATGACCAAACTGATCTGAACACCCGCTTGCGAGGCTTCGTACAGCGCATCAATCACTTCGCGGTCGGTTAGGCTGTTCATCTTGGCCCAGATCGCGGCTGGTTTGCCTGCTGCGGCATTCGTGGCCTCTTTTGCAATCCGGTCCAGCAAGGTGGACTTTAGATTTAGTGGTGAAATGGCAAGGTTATGTAAGTTGTCGGGCTTGGCGTAGCCCGACAGATAGTTGAACACGCGCGTCGCATCGTGGCCCAGATCGGCATCGCAGGTGAACAGGGACAGATCGGTGTAAACACGTGCTGTAATAGGATGGTAGTTGCCTGTGCCAAAGTGGGTGTAGGTCACCAACCGGTCGCCTTCGCGGCGCACAACGGTGGAAATCTTGGCATGGGTTTTCTGTTGAATGAACCCATACACCACATGCGCGCCAGACCGTTCCAGACGACGGGATTGGCGAATGTTGGCCGCTTCGTCAAAGCGGGCTTTTAGTTCGACCAAGGCCGTGACCGACTTGCCATCTTCTGCCGCCTCGCACAGCGCTTCCACAATCGGGGACCGTTTTGATGTCCGGTACAATGTCTGTTTGATCGCCACCACATTCGGGTCGCGCGCTGCTTGTTGCAAGAAACGGACGACCATATCGAATGTTTCATAAGGGTGATGCAATAGCATGTCTTTTTGACGGATCGCGGCGAACATATCACCGTCATGGTCGGTGACACGTTCCGGCACACGAGGGGTGAAATTCGGCCATTGCAGATCGCGACGGGTATCGATGACCAGTTCTTTCAGGGCATCAAGGCCAAGCATACCTTTCGTCTCAATCACCTCCAACTCGGACAATCCCATTTCGCTTAGGATCAGTTTCTTTAGACCCTTCGGCGCGTCAGCGGTCATTTTCAGTCGAATGACTTCGCCACGACGACGGCGTTTCAGGGCAACTTCAAATTCACGAACTAGGTCTTCTGCTTCGTCCTCAACCTCAAGATCACTATCACGGAGAACACGAAAAGCGCAGTGGCCTTTCAGTTTGTAACCTGGAAACAGGCGTTCGACTTGCATTAATAACAGGTCTTCTAAGGGCAGAAAACGGACGGATTTTCCGGGCAGACGCAGAAAACGGTCGATTTGGTGAGGGATGGGCAGCAATGCGTTCAGGCTGCGTTTGCTATCGGTGCTGGACAGTTGGATCGCCAGTGCAAAACCTTCGTTCGGAATGAACGGGAAGGGGTGTGCGGGGTCAATGGCCAAGGGGGACAAGATCGGGAACACGTCGGACATGAAGCGGTTATCCAACAGCACCTTATCGTTGTCGGACAAATGATGCGGGCGGACGACGTGAATGTCCTGAGCTTCCAACTGTGGCCACATATCACTCAGCACGCGCTGTTGTTCAGACATTAACGCGCGTGCGTTTTGTTCTATCAGGACCAGTTGTTCGACTGGCGTCATCCCATCTGCCGCCGCCTTGGTTTTTCCGGCACGCGCCAGTTCGCGCAGGCCGGCCACGCGTACGGTATAAAATTCATCAAGGTTGGTGGCGGAAATCGACAGGAACCGGACCCGCTCCAGCAAAGGCACCTTTGGGTTCGTCGCTTCTTCCAGTACACGCCAGTTGAATGCCAGCCATGACAGTTCGCGGTTTAGGTACCGTGCGGGACCCGCCAGAACTTCGGGTCTGTCAATTGGTTCGGGAAAGGAGGCGTTCAAGAAATCAGCTGGATGGGACATGGGTTTTGGCATAGTCCCATCGTGTAACAGCGTGATGGGAAAATGGCGAGTCAGTCCGCGTGGTCTGCGATCACTTGTGCGGCAAGGGCGCGGGTGATTTTCCCTCCACCTGCCATGGACCGCGCGTCAAGTTCTGTAATGACCGTAGCAACGGCGTCGAACGACCTGTCCACGTTCTGCGCGATGTAACGCTGGACGGTCGGACTGGGCGCGATCTGGCGGTCCATGAAGTGCTTTAGGATCACAGCTTCTATCAATGCCTCGTCCGGTGCATCAATGCGGGTTGCGGTGGTGGCGGTCAAGCGGCTGGTAAGGTCTGGCAAGGTAAAGCCCGCTTGGATGATTGGGATGGTTGAGGTCAGCAAAAGGCGACCGCCTGTCGCAGCAAGATAGTTGTGCAGGTGAAAAAGCTTGGTCTGTGCGTCTGGATCCCGCGCAAACCAGTCCACATTATCCACTGCGACTGCCGCACTTTCATCGGGCAGGTGATCCCATTCTGGCGACCAAAGTAGCCCGTTGTTGTCGCCGATCCAAATATCCAACAGATGCGTTTTGCCGCTGCCTTTTGGCCCAAGGATCAACAGCTTGCCCTGTGGCCAATTCTGGGTGTTGTCCAACATTGCCAGCGCAAGGGCATTGGGATGGGAGACAAAAAATGCATCCCGTCCCCGCGCGGTTCGCATGGGCAAATCAAAGGTCAGTTGTTCGGCCATACTATTCGGGGTCAATGCCGCGATAAAGAAGGCTTTTCTTGTATTCCCCAATTGCGAACCGCGCGACGACGCCGATCATCGCAGCGACAGGGACAGCAACCAGCAACCCAACAAACCCGAACAATGCGCCGAACACGGACAAGGCGACAATCAACCAGACGGGGTGTAACCCGACAGAGTTGCCGACCAGTTTCGGGGTCAACACGTTGCCCTCCAACGCTTGCCCAATGGCAAATACAATTGCCACGGCGGCGATACGGGTCCAGTCGGTGGCGAATGTGCCATCGCCTACTTCAAGCACGCCCCACCATTGAAACAAGGCAAGGCCAAGGGCCAACACACCACCAAAGATCGCACCGACATAAGGAATGAAGGAAATCAAGCCTGCGATAAAGCCGACGACCAAACCGAATTGAAGGCCGACCACCATCAATGCAACCGCGTAGAATGTTCCAAGGATCAGGCAGACTGTGCCTTGTCCACGGATGAACGATGCCAATGTTCTGTCGATTTCAGCAGCGATTTTGCGCACTGTTGGCGCGTGATCACGGGGCAGAAGATCGTCGATCTTTGCTGTCATGTTGTCCCAGTCCAGCAACAGATAGAACGCAATCACGGGCACAAGCACGACAATCACCAATCCGTTTACGATGCTTGATGCGGATGCGAATACACTGCTGACCACCGTGCCGCCCCAGCTTTGCAAGGTTTCCCCCAGCGATGTTAGCGACGATCGCATGGTGCTGCCTTCGTCGAATAGGTCGGGCAGGCGTTCCTCCAATGTATCACGAATGTCTGCGACGTAAGATGGCGCGGCTTCGATCAACGCGGTCAATTGTCCGACAAGCAGTGGAATGACCAGCAGGGCAAGGATTGTGAACAGCAACACTGCGGCAAGGCTGATGATTGTTGTCGCAATGATACGACTGGCTCCGCGCCGCTCCAGCGCATCGGCCAATGGATCAAGGCAATAAGCAATTGCGCCGCCCATGATGAATGGCAGCAGCACATCGCCAAGACCCCAAAGGACCAGCGCAAAGATGAGGGTCGCAATAGCCCAGTATTTCGCCTGCGTGCCTACGGGAAGTGCCATGGTCGTATCCTTGTGCGGTTTGGGTCAACATAAGCAGCGCTGGACCCAATGCAAAGGGGGCATGAACGCGGCCTTGCTGCAAACGGGGTGATCCTCTATCGACGTTTCAAATCGTTTGCTACTGGAGTCGCCACCCATGCGCCTGTCCCGCTATTTCCTGCCCGTTCTAAAAGAAACTCCTGCGGAAGCGCAGATTGTGTCCCACCGCCTGATGCTGCGTGCAGGTATGATTAAACAAGCCAGCGCGGGCATCTATTCGTGGTTGCCGTTGGGATATAAGGTTCTGGAAAAGATCAAGCAGATCGTCGACGAAGAACAAATTCGCGCGGGCCACATCCCGTTTTTGATGCCGACCATGCAGTCAGCAGATCTGTGGCGTGAAAGTGGTCGTTATGATGACTACGGGGATGAAATGCTGCGGATCAAAGACCGCCATGATCGTGATATGCTGTTTGGCCCGACAAACGAAGAACTGATCACAGATATCTTCCGGTCCTATGTGACGTCCTACAAATCCCTGCCTTTGACGCTGTATCAAGTGCAGTGGAAATTCCGGGATGAACGCCGTCCGCGTTTCGGTGTGATGCGGGGACGTGAGTTCTATATGAAGGACGGCTATAACTTTGACCTGACGAAGGAAGCGGCGTTGCATGCGTACAACCGTCATCTAGTTAGCTATCTGCGGACGTACGAACGTATGGGTCTGCAAGCGATCCCGATGCAGGCGGATGGTGGTCCGGTTGGGGGCGATTACACGCACGAATTCTTGGTCTTGGCCGAAACGGGTGAGTCCGAGGTGTTTTATGACTCTGCTGTAACCGACCTGACGTTCGGGGACCGTGACATTGATTATGGCAATGTTGATCAGTGTGAGGCCGTGTTGCAGGAATTCACTTCCAAATACGCCCGTACTGATGAAACCCACGACGAGGCGAAATTCAATGAAGTGCCTGAAGACCGCCGCAAGGTGGCTCGCGGCATCGAAGTCGGTCAGATTTTCTACTTCGGAACCAAGTATTCCGAAGCCATGAATGCGTCTGTTCAAGATGCCGAAGGCAACAAAGTTCCGGTTCACATGGGATCCCACGGCATCGGTGTGTCACGCCTGTTGGGCGCGATTATCGAGGCATCCCACGACGACAAAGGTATCATCTGGCCCGAAGGCGTGACCCCGTTCCATTGCGGCATCGTGAACCTGAAACAAGGTGACGATGCTGCCGATGGTGCATGTGAAGATCTGTATGCGCAACTGACTGCTGCGGGGCTTGAACCTTTGTACGATGACCGCAACGAACGCGCTGGCGGTAAGTTTGCGACGATGGACCTGATCGGGTTGCCTTGGCGGATCACTGTTGGTCCACGTGGGCTGAAAAATGGTGTGATTGAACTGACAAACCGTAAATCTGGCGAAAGCGAAGAGCTGACGCCGGAAGCGGCAATCGCTAAAGTTATCAGCATTTACGGGAAATAGGCCCGCCTGTGGTTTCTGATCTGCCAGAGCATAATTGGTTGGAAGTCGAACCGGGGGAAATGGCAGTGTTGCCTACTCCGGTTACGACCTCCACCTTTTTTGCTTCGACAGACGATGTTGCGTTGTGGGATATTGGTGACGGGAATGACGGTCTTTCGGGACCTACGGTCACACTGGCCGACCTTGATAAAGCCGAACAACGGCTTGGGTTTAGTTTGCCGCGTCTGCTGAAAGACCTGTATCTTTTGCAAAACGGAGGCTGCGTTTTGCAGACTGTCAATGCGCAGCTGGAAACGGGATTTCTGTGTATCGAAACGACGTGGCAAGGACATGCTGCGTTGGTTCAGCCCTTTGGGTGCAACAGGCTACTTCATCTTGATCAATTAACGCCGATGACCGATTGGGAAGATCATATCCCGCAGACGATGGGGGCTGATCGTGTGTTGCCGTTTGGGCATGCCAACGTCATTTCGCTTGCGGTTTGGCGGAACGAACATCTGTTCCTGGATTACCAAAACGGACCCGTGGCGCGGGTTGGGTTGGTCGAATTGGCGCAATGCCCTGATTTGACGGACCCGTCTTGGCGGGATCATGCGTTTTGGTGGGCTGATTTTGACAGCTTCTTTGCAAGGCTGCGGCGATGTACCTTCGTTGACTAATCGTCCCTGCTTTTCCAGCTGAAGGTGCCGTTGGTGTCATACACATGCCCGATGGATGGTAGGGTGAAATGGCTACCCAAAACAGTGCTTCCCGTGCTGGCCACCGTTTCCAAAAGTTGTTTGCGTGATGCCACGGCTGTCACCGGATCAGAATCATATTTGAAGTGCCATTCAGGATAGGTGCACTGGGCCGTGGAATGGATCGCGTCGCCGGTGATAAGGCCACGCCGACCATTGCTTTCGACCTGAACTGACACATGCCCTTCAGTGTGACCTGGTGTCGGGATCAGCGTGATTGCATCGTTCAACGCATAGGGCGCCTCGATCAGTTCAGCTTGACCATTGGCCACCACGGGCAAAACGCTTTCCTGATACATCACGGTGTTATCAGTCCGATGATCACATTCATCCGCTTTGGGTAAGATATACTTCGCATTCGCAAACGTCGGCACCCAACGCCCATCGACCAGTTGCGTGTTCCATCCCACATGATCGGTGTGCAGATGGGTGCACATGACGATATCGACGTCATCGGTTGTCACACCTGCCGCCGCTAATGACCCCATAAATCGACCACCTGATTGCTGATGCCAAGCGGGAACGGAAGGAACAGTCTTGTCATGCCCCACACAGCTGTCGATCAGGATCACTTGGTCGCCTGTCTTCAGCAAGAAGCCCTGAATGGGCAGGATCAAGTGGCCTGTGCTTCTGAAAATTCCATCGGGGTCCAATGCTTTGATCTGATCTGCGACATCAGGCCCCGCGTTCGGAAACAACTCCTCTGGCGTTTTGAACGGGCCAAGAAGGTCCAGAATACGCCAGACTTCAACCTGTCCGATTTTACACAGCATAGCCCATCCCCTGATCTCGCCGGGGCATGTTAGGGCGTTTGCCTATCTTTTGAACAGCGCCAAGTTGCAAATGCATATATTTTCACGCTACTGACATATAACACGCAAGGGGTAGGTAAATGATCGTCCGCGCTATTACTTTAGCAGGGGCATTGGCAGGCGGGGCGGGCCTGTCGCAATTTCCCGAATACGCACAGCAATACG
>JBMZCY010000024.1:0-15985 GCA_049613825.1 Planktomarina sp. | reverse complement strand
TTCCTGCCTTGCAACTGCAAGGGGCAATCGAAGGCTTGATTAGCCTTGTCCATGAAACCAAAGACAACCAGCTGACCTATGCCGATTGGAACAAGTTTTTGGCGTTCACGAAGCACAAAGATTTTGATTGGGCGGTCGATCAACACAAAGCCCGGGGCCTTCCAGAAACGGGGTTTGTTGAAACATACCGCCGCCACGCGAAGTCGTTGATTGGCGTTGGTGCAGGTGCGGGGCAAGACATGCGTGTTGGCATGCGTTTGGAACTTGTCGCATTGGCCAACCCATATACCGATGATCTGACTGACGGCATGCCGGTGCAGGTTTGGTTCCAGAACAAACCAATTGTTGATGGGCAAGTCGAACTGTACGAACGCGCGCCTGATGGCACTGTGACCGTTACTTTACATCGCACAGACGCCAAGGGTGTTGCGGCTTTGCCTGTGAAAGCAGGGCACATCTATATGGCCGATCATGTGGTCATGATCCCGCTTGAGAATGAAACGTTGAAAGACCCAGCGTGGCATTCGGCTTGGGGTAATTTGACCTTTAAGGTGCCAGAGTAAGGCGAGTTTTGGCCCAACTGGCGGCATCTGCCACGGTTGGGTCTGGGTCGGTCAAAAGCGGCTCTAACACAGGTTTATTCAGCGGCTCGGCGCGTTCTGTTGGGTTCCCATCAATCGCCGACTGCGCTTCTTCATAGCTGAGGGCTGCTGGCGAATTCATCCACCCGCGATGGAACGTATGATCCAGCTTTTCCCCCTGCGCGTTGATCTTGATTTCAACGGCAATGCACGGACGATCAACGCCTTCGTGCAGGGAACACAGATCACCGGATAGCACATCTGGCAGCATGGGCACTACGCGATCAGGGAAGTACGTCGAATTGCCCCTTTCCACTGCAGACCGATCTAACGACGACCCCGGTGTCACATAATGCGCCACATCCGCAATCGCGACCCACAGCAGGAAACCACCTGCGTTCGTAGGATCAGCATCTGGCAACGCACAACATGCATCATCGTGGTCGCGGGCATCATGGGGGTCGATCGTCACCAGTGGCAGGTGTGTCAGGTCCGTGCGACCGATCGGCGAAGCAGGTTGTGCTGCGTCTGCTTGGGCCACCACATCATCTTCGAAATCATCGGGTATGCCATGCTGTGCAATCGCGATCAGGGACACAGCTTTCGGTGCTTGCGGATCACCGAGGCGATCCAAAATCCGCGCTTTCGGTAAACCCATACGGGACTTCGGACCAACGCCTTCAGCCTCGACCAGCTCACCCTCCTCGGCACCGCCGGTCATACCTTCGGGGACCAGCCATTCTTTGTCCTGCCCCTTATCAATTGGAATAATCCGCCCGCCCTTTTTAGACGTCCGGAAGATGCCCAGCACCTTTGATGGGTTCGTCCCGATCTTACGGATCACGCGGCCTGAATGGGTGTGGTCATCATCTTCAACCTCGGTCACCCGTGTCAAAATGCGATCTCCTGCACCCAAAGTTGGATCGCCTTTTTGTTGCAGGATCAGCACCACAGGACGGGACCCGTCACCATCCCATTCCACGGGTTCGGCGTATAGATCACCGTCACTATTTGGTCCCGTGACTTTCAACATCGACACAGGCGGCAGTTGGTTTGGATCCCCAAAGTTACGCCGCTTCTTTTCGATCTGACCGCTGGCGGCCAATTCGCGCAGAATATGTTTTAACTCAATCTTGCCCGCCCCCTTCAATCCAAACGCCCGCGCGATGTCGCGCTTGGTGGATTTGGTCGGGTTTTCACGGATGAAGGTTAGAACTTCGGCGGGGGAAGGAATTTGTGTCATATCCGCCCGTACCATAGCATTTACTGTGCCTAAACCCATGTTAATGTCAGATGAATTTTGAAAGGTTCGCCGATGCGCCTGTTTGCCCTGTTGATTGTCCTGATCGCCACGCCCGCTTTCGCCCATGATTATAAGACAGGGGGCATTTCCGTAGCCCATCCATTTGCCTATCCCAGCCGCGGCCCGACCGCTGCGGGGTATATGGCGATTACCAATTCGGGCGCTGATGACATTCTGTTAGAAATCCGTGCCGATGTGCCGCGTGTGACGATGCACAAGTCGGTGATTGTGGATGACGTTGCGCGAATGCGGCCTGCGGATCGGATTGCCGTGGGGGCGGGTGAGACGGTAGAATTTGCACCAAATGGTCTACATGTGATGTTCGTAGGGTTAACGGAACGGTTTGTCGAAGGGGACAAAGTGCCTGCGATTTTGGTGTTCGAGAACGCGGGTGAGGTTGAGGTGTTATTTCATGTTGAACCACGCCCCGCTGGCAGCAGCGAGATGGATCATTCGAACCATCAATGACGCGAGGTGGGCCAAGGGTCCACCCTACAGGCCGATCTCCATCATCCGATGTGGGATGCCAGCGTCATCAAAGACGTCCCCATAGGCGTGATATCCAAGGATTTCATAGAACCCGATCGCATGGGTTTGAGAGCCGAGTATCGCCCGTGTCGCCCCCATCTTTCGCGCGGCATCTTCACAGCCTGCGATCAGTGCGGCGCCGATGCCTTTGCCTCGGTTTGCCTCTAACACAGCAACCCGTCCGATTTTCGCAGTGGTGCCATAGCCCAACACACGGGCCGTGCCGACCGCTTTGTCGCCATCATAAGCGATGATGTGCGATGCTTCGCCATCTTTGCCATCAACCTCTTCCGCCACTGGCACATTCTGCCCTTCGATAAAGACGATGCGGCGGATGGATTGGCAGGCGGCGATATCGTCGGTGGATTCGACTCTAATCACGCAAAATAGTCCCGCAGGATGCGTGAATAGATCGCTTTCAGTTGCACGATGTGATCGACTCGCACGTGTTCATCCACTTTGTGCATCGACTGACCAACAAGGCCGAATTCAACAACCGGACAATGGTGTTGCATGAACCGCGCATCCGATGTGCCGCCGGATGTCGACAGTTTGGGAACCTTGCCTGTTTCATCCGTAACGGCCTTTGCAACCAGATCAGACAGCCGACCCGGCGGAGTGATAAAGCTTTCCCCCGAAACTTGCACACGCATGTCGATGTCCAGATCGAAATCAGCGGCAACTTGGTCAGCCTCGGCCCGCAACCATTCGGTCAGGGCAGTCGATCCATGATCATCATTAAACCGAATGTTCACGGTAGACGTACACTGCGCAGGGATCACGTTATTTGCTGGGTTGCCCGTATCAATCGTGACCACGGCCAACGTCGAGGGATCAAAATGATCGGTGCCAGTGTCCAATTCGTGTGACGCCAAACGGTCCATCAGCCGTGCCATCGCAGGCACGGGGTTTTTCGCGCGGTGAGGATAGGCAGAATGACCTTGAACACCCTTCACCGTGAAGTACGCCGTCATCGACCCGCGCCGTCCGATCTTCATCATATCGCCCATTTCCATGGGACATGTCGGTTCACCTACCAGGCAGACGTCCAGCTTTTCGCCCTCAGCCTCCATCCAGTCCAACAACGCAATGGTGCCGTCCTGCGCATCACCTTCTTCATCACCTGTGATCGCCAGAACGATGGACCCGTCTGGCGGAGTGTACAGCACCATATCAATCGCAGCGGCGGCAAAGGCGGCAACGCCGGATTTCATGTCAGTTGTCCCGCGACCGTACATCACACCATCCACGATCTTTGCGGAAAACGGTGGGTGGGTCCAATCAGCTGTGTCCCCGACGGGGACCACATCGGTGTGACCATTGAAGCCGAATGTCTTGGGATGGTTCTTTTCACCCCACCGCGCGTACAAGTTCACGATGCCGTTCCGGTCCACGCGGGTGCAGGTGAAACCGGCGTCGGATAACAGCCCTTCCAAATACTCCATTGCGCCATCGTTGGCGGGGGTTACGGATGCACACTGCACCAGATCAGCGGTTAATCCGATGGGGTCCATCATGCGTCATACTCCGCGTTTGTGTCGACACGCAGGTCATCATAAGTGGCCGTCATCTGGGCAACGACCACAGAGTTTTCATCCAATGCCCGTTGCATCAATTCACGTTCGTCCGCCTCAATCTCGTGACCTTGGGCCAAGCGTTCATCAAGGGTGCCGTAACCTGTGACATCCAAGGGCGCCAAATCCGCTTGCTTCAGAATCGCTACGGTTTCACGCACCGCTTCGCCTTCATCTACGCCGGACGCGTAGATCATCAGTGCGCCACCTGTCGCTTTTTTAGGCAGACCGTCACCGTCTTTCCGGCCCACTTGGACCAGTAGCGTGAAAACCTCATGTTTTTTCTTTTCTTTGGCCATCGTAGCGTCCTCGTTGATCGCCCTGTGTTAACCTGATTAGAGCAGCAGGGGAAATGGGGGAATCATTGTCCATGTTACGTGTTCTGGTTTTTGCAGCGATGTTGATCGTTCCGAATTGGGTTTTGGCCCAAAGTGATCCGTTGAATATCACAACAGTCACTCGTCCGCCATTTTCGATGGTGGAAAACGGGCAGGACACAGGGTTCAGCATCGACCTGTGGCGCGCGATAGCTGAGGAGTTGGGGGCCGAATTTGAAATCACCCGCGTTGACCAGTTCGGCGACATGCTGGCCGCTGTGGAAAACGGAACGGCAGATGGCGCGATTGCAAATATCAGCATCACCGCCGACCGTGAACAGGTGATGGATTTCACATTCCCTATTTATGCAAGCGGTTTGCAAATTCTGGTTCCAGCCGATGCAACTGGCGGTTCGATCTGGTCGTTGATCCTGCGGCGCGATTTGATGTTGGCGGTTCTGGGTGCCTTTGCAGCGCTTTGGGCGGCTGGCATGGTGATGTGGGCGCTGGAACGGCGACATCAGGATTATTTTGACAGCACCGCCAAGGATGCAAACTTCCCCGCGTTCTGGTGGGCGTTGAACCTTGTTGTGAACGGTGGCTTTGAACAAGTCGCACCTCGCACGTTTTTGGGGCGGATCATGGGAACACTGATGGTTGTCTCATCCCTGTTCATCGTATCGATTTTTGTGGCGAAGATCACGGCGACCCTGACGGTGAATGCGATCAACAGCAACGTTAGTGGGATCAATGATCTGTATGACAAACGTGTGGGCACCATTGGCGGATCCACTGCCGCGCGATTCATGGACCAACGTGACTTGCGCTTTGTGACGTTTGAGGGGTTGGAACCGATGTATACCGCGTTCGAAGAAGGCATATTGGACGCGCTGGTCTTTGATGCCCCAATTCTTGCTTATTACGCGAACACACGGGGGGGTAATCAAGCGACATTGGTTGGGAATGTGTTCCTGCCGGAAAATTACGGCATGGCCCTGCCTGCCGGGTCTGAACTGGCGGAACCGATCAACCAAGCCTTGTTACGTCTGCGGGAACGAGGCGATTATGCGTCGATCCAGCGGAAATGGTTCGGGGTCACGGAATAGCGAAAAGGGCGCCTGTTTCCAGACACCCCTTCATAAATCTATGTGCGGATTTTACGTCCAGCCCAGATCAACATACATGCCCCGGCCGCGCCGACAATCAGCTGCGGTGTCCACGCTTCGGCTGCGTAAATGCCCGCGAACTGCAGCAGGACATTCAGCACCAATGCGCCAAAGATACCCAGCAGGATGTTGGCGATAATGCCGGTCTTGGCATTCATAAAATTACTGGCGATCCAGCCTGCCAAACCGCCTACGATGATTGATCCGATAAGTCCTAAGCCCATGAGATGGCACCTCTTTCCGTCTACAGTCAGTTAATAAACCGTTTCTGACGGAAAGAGTTCCAAATGGCTTAATCGCGCAGCAGTTCGTTGATGCCCGTCTTGGACCGCGTGCGTTCGTCCACGCGTTTCACGATCACGGCGCAGTACAAGTTGATGTCATTCTTTGATGGCATCGAACCCGCAACAACAACGGAATACGGCGGCACTTCACCGTAGAAGACTTCGCCTGTTTCACGATCTACGATCTTGGTCGACTGGCCGATGAACACGCCCATACCCAGAACAGACCCTTCGCGGATGATGCAGCCTTCAACGACCTCGGATCGTGCGCCGATAAAGCAGTTGTCTTCGATGATTGTCGGGCCTGCTTGCATTGGTTCCAACACGCCACCGATGCCAACGCCGCCGGACAGGTGCACGTTCTTACCGATCTGTGCGCAGGACCCGACTGTCGCCCAACCGTCAACCATCGACCCTTCGTCGACATATGCGCCAAGGTTCACGAACGATGGCATCAACACAACGCCCGGTGCGATATAGGCAGACCGGCGCACGATCGACCCCGGCACAGCGCGGAAACCTGCGTCTTTCCATTGGTCGTCGCCCCAGTTCTGCCATTTGGACGGAACCTTGTCCCACCAGCTGCCATTGCCGTTCGACCCTTCGATCATCGCCATATCGTTCAGGCGGAACGACAAAAGGACAGCTTTCTTGGCCCACTGGTTCACATGCCAATCGCCGCTGTCCTGCTTTTCTGCAACGCGCAATGATCCGCTATCAAGGGCATTCAAAGTATCCTCAATCGCTTCACGCGTTTCGCCTGTGGTGGCAGGTGTGATGGTGTCTCGTGCGTCCCAAGCAGACTCAATTGCTGCCTCTAGCTGAGCGTTCGACATAGTGGTGTCCCTTCCAAAATAGTTGCGCGTCCCTACCGCGAAGGTGGGGCGGGGGCAATCAGGGACAAGGGTTGGTATTGCAATCATGTTGCAGGTCAGGCCTTGTAGCTGTGAAATTGAAAGGCATTCACAATGGCGACTGACAGAAAACATCCCATGCGCACCAGCGGCGCGGATCGTGAAACGGCCAAGGCAACGCCGTCGACCCCGCAAACAGAATCCCCCGCATATGCACTGGCGTTTGATGACCAGAATTTCATGTGCCGCGAAGACATGCGGCCCGTGCGGTTGCAGTTGGAACTGATGAAGCCCGAAGTGATGATGGATGAACAGGATATCCGGTCCACAATCGTGATGTTCGGTGGGGCACGGATTCCTGAACCTGCCAAGAAGGATACAGCACGGACCCAAGCACTGGCCGACTTGTCCCAATACTATGAAGAGGCGCGCATCTTTGCGCAAAAGGTCACCGAAGCATCTGACGGCCACGACGACGTCATCGTCACAGGTGGTGGTCCCGGCGTGATGGAGGCTGGCAACCGCGGCGCCATCGACGCAGGGGGGCGGTCCATCGGGTTGAACATTGTGCTGCCATTTGAACAGGCCCCGAACGAATATGTGTCGCCTGAATTGTGCTTTAACTTCCACTACTTTGCGATCCGTAAGATGCATTTCCTAATGCGGGCGAAGGCGATCACAGTGTTCCCGGGCGGGTTCGGTACACTAGATGAAACGTTTGAGGCCCTGACCTTGATCCAGACCCAACGCATGGATCCTGTGCCGTTCCTGCTGTTCGGCAAAAAGTTCTGGAACGATATCATCAACTGGGACGCACTGGCGGATGCTGGGACGATTTCAGCCGAAGATTTGAACCTGTTTCAATTCGTCGAAACGGCGGATGAGGCATTGCAAGCGATCGCGGATTGGAAACCCTAGCGCACCCTGCGTTAACGAAATGACCACTTTCAGGACCTAGGGTTAAGGCAGCTGCCGTTTTCCTTTGTTCTGAAAGGTAATGCCCCAATGTCGTTTATGTCTTCTACCCCCCTGATTGCCCGCCCCACGTTAGAGACAGAGGCATGCATGACCACAATTTCTGCCCTGTCGAATTTACTGCGTCGTGATTTCAGCCGTGCAAAGAACCGTGCTGATCTGAACCGCCGTTTGGCGAACAAGGGTTTCGCAATGCGCAAAGGGTTTCTGGAAACCGTGCCGCAGGGCAAGCAAGTCTGTTCGTTGGATCGATTGTATTAACCCGCGATGCATGTGCAGCACATAAAGTTGTATGCCTTACAACCCGGCCTCTGCTGCGATCTGCTTGCGGGATTTGCGTTCACGTTCGGTCGCTGATTTCAACTGACCACAGGCCGCCATGATGTCTTCGCCGCGCGGTTTGCGCACGGGTGAGGCGTATCCTGCGTTATACACAATATCGGAAAATGCGCGGATGCGGTTATTCGACGAACGCTCATACGGCGACCCGGGCCACGGGTTGAAGGGGATCAGGTTAACCTTGGCAGGTATATCCTTGATCAGTTGTACCAAACGGTGCGCGTCTGCATCGGTATCATTCACGTCCTTTAGCATCACATATTCAAATGTGATCCGTTCGGAATTGCTGGCCTTCGGATATTCGCGCAAGGCATTCAGCAGCGTTTCGATATTCCAACGCTTGTTGATCGGAACCAGCTTATCCCGCGTCTGATCCTGAGTCGCATGGAACGACACCGCCAACAAACAACCAATCTCAGTGGCTGTTCGTGCAATTTCCGGCACCACGCCCGACGTAGACAGCGTGATCCGGCGCCGCGACAGTTGAATGCCTTCGGGGTCCATTGCGATCTTCATGGCATCACGGACATTTTCGAAATTATACAAAGGCTCGCCCATGCCCATCAAAACGATGTTCGACAGCATGCGTTTTGCCTCGTCATTCGGATTGTGTCCGGGTTCCGGCCATTCGCCCAGATCATCGCGGGCCATCATAACCTGGCCGATAATTTCGCCCGCCGTCAGGTTGCGGACCAGTTTTTGCGTTCCCGTATGGCAGAACGAACAGGTCAACGTGCAACCGACCTGCGAAGAAATACACAACGTCCCGCGGTCGGTTTCGGGGATATAAACCACCTCAACCTCATGCCCGCCTGCGATCCGTACCAGATACTTCCGCGTCCCATCGGAGGAGACTTGTCTCGACACCACCTCTGGCACTTCGATCACGAAATGATCGGCCAGCAGGGCGCGGTAATCCTTGGACAGGTTCGTCATATCGGCAAAACTGCGCACGCCCTTTTGATACATCCACTGCCAGATTTGGCCCGTGCGCATCTTGGCCTGCTTTTCCTTGGTGCCCGCCGCGATCAGAGCATCTTTCAACCCACTACGGGTCAACCCCACCAGATTGGTCAGTCCCCCTTCCGGCATTTTGCGCGGAATGGTCAGCATGTCTTGCGTAATCGGGGCCGTGGCTTGCGTGGCATCGGTCATGGCGCGGGTCCGTTCGTTCGGTCGAAATGAAAGAAGGCCCTGCATGTAACAGGGCCTTCGGGTAATTCCAATGGTGCGCGGCCGCGATTAGCTGGCGCAGCGCTTTTGTGCCTCGGCCACTGCGGCGGTAAAGCCGAGCAAGCTGAATTCATCTTGCGTGCGTGTCCCACGACTGGACTGTGCTCGGATCACAGCCTTGGCCCCGCGACGCATGGCGGCGATGATCGTGGCATCATCTTCGGGTGTGGGGGGCCATGCCCATTCGCCATTTGTGGACAAATCGAATGTACGACCGTCAACTTCCATTTTGATGGGGCCAGACGCGAACGGATAACCGCCGGTAAAGGCCAATTGGCCTTTTACGTCAGCGCCAGGGCGATCAAATACAAACAAAAGAATGTCACTACGACGCACATCGGGTGCTGGTTCGCCATTGCGTGTGTTGATGGTTTCTTTCGGGGCGGATACGGCGAAACATTCGGTCGGGTTCGTTTCGACAAACACGGACCAATCTGTTTCCGCAGCAACGCGGTTTGTGGTGGTTTGGGCCGCAACAGAACTGGCTGCAAGACCCAATCCAAGTGTCGCTGTGAGTATGGTTTTTCTGAACATCGATGCCTCTACAATGTTGTAGGATGCAGGCCCTGCCGATTGTCCGGTCTGTTTTTACTGGCCCACGCCCCGTTTGAACGCTACGCCAAAGATAACGGAACGGGGCGATCCTTCAAACCCCTTTGCGCGTTTATGCGCGGAAAAACGTAAAATTGATGGATGGTTTATGGCAAATGCAGTCCCTTTGGTTGAATTATGGCGCGGTGATCTACTGGAAAGTCAGCATTTGGGTCATGTGGCAGTGTATCATGCTGATGACGGGCTGGTTGACGGTCACGGGGATACGGGTGCTGTGATCTATCCCAGATCATCGTGCAAAATCCTGCAAGCGTTGCCTTTGATGCGGTCCGGGGCGGCAAAACGGGCCAGGTTGACGTCTGAACAATTGGCGCTGGCCTGTGCATCGCATCAGGGTGCTGCGATCCATACGGACCGGGTGACCGCGTGGTTGAAAGACATGGGGCTGGGGAACGATGACCTGCGCTGTGGGCCGCAAGCGCCTGCGGATATTCCGGCGCGGGACGGCTTGATTAAGGCAGATCAAAGACCGTGTCGTATACACAATAACTGTTCTGGCAAACATGTGGGATTTTTGACTTTGGCACAGGATATGAAAGCAGGGCCGGAATATCATTTGATTGATCATCCCGTGCAAATTGCAATCAAAGCTGCGCATGAGGAGATGACTGAAGAGGTGAGCCCCAATTTCGGGATTGATGGCTGTTCAGCCCCAAACCATGCATGCACAGTAACAGGTCTGGCACGGGCCATGGCGAAATGTGCCGCGTCCATGGGAATAGAGGGTGAGTTACGGGATGCGATGATGATGCATCCCGATCTGGTTGCCGGCGAAACCCGCGCGTGTACTGAGCTGATGCGTGCCGTTCCGGGTGTAGCTTTGAAGACAGGGGCCGAGGCGGTGTATACGGCGATGATCCCTGATCGGAAGATCGGGATTGCCTTAAAGATTGTGGATGGCAGCACACGTGGGGCTGAAGCGGTGATTGCGCAGTTGTTGATTAATATGGGCTTGCTTGATGCGGCACACCCCGCTGCGTTGAAGCGGGTTGGGGGGCCTTTGGTGAATTTCGCAGGGTTGGAGGTCGGACGTACGGTTGCCGTGATCTGATTGTCGCCTGCGGCGGCAGTATCTATTTTCCGTTGTGCCCGAGAAGTTGAAAGTTGGGCATGAAGGAAAGGCGCTGCCTTTCCTTTCAAATCCTATCCGAGGTTATTTTAGCAAACTGAAGTTATAAGACGTGCTCGGCTTTGGTGTAGCCTTGGAGGTAGAGTAGGGCGGTCAAGTCGCTGTGGTTGATGCGGATGTCGCATTGTTCTTGGACACTTGGTTTTGCGTGCAAGGCGACACCCATGCCCGCAAGGGTAAGCATACTAAGATCATTGGCGCCGTCGCCAACTGCGAGGACATCATTCGCGGTGATGTTTTGTTGGGTGGTGATTTCGTTTAACGCGTCGACTTTGGCTTGTTGGCCGAGGATGGGGTGGCCGACTTTGCCTGTCAGGTGGTCATCTTTGGTGAGCAGGGTGTTGGCGCGGTTTTCATCGAACCCGAGCGTGGTCGCGATGTGTTTGGTGAATGCTGTAAATCCGCCTGACACAAGTGCGGCGTAGGCCCCGTTTGCTTTCATTGTCTTTAGGAGGGTTGGGCCGCCAGGCATCAGGGTGATGCGGGTGTCTATGACCTGTTGGATCGTTGCGATGGGGAGATTCTTGAGGAGGGAAACGCGTTCGTTCAATGCCTCGTTAAAGTCCAATTCGCCGTTCATGGCACGGGCGGTAATGTCTGCCACGCGTGGACCTACGCCTGCTTCGCCCGCCAATTCATCAATGCATTCCTGTTGGATCATTGTGCTGTCCATGTCGGCCAGTAGCATTTTCTTGCGGCGGTTTCCCGTGGGAATGATTGCGATGTCGAGGTTGCGGGATTGGGCGTCCTTCCAGACATCGTTCCAGTTTTTCGGGCGTTTGTGGACTGTGAATTCTGCGGCTTCGGATGGGGCCAGGGGTCGAATGCCGCCGCCGCCCCATGCGTTGCGAAGGGCTTGGATAAAAGAGGCGTCGAGGGACGGTTTGGCGGGGCTGGTGAGCAGGACAACGGTGTACATAAGTTGCGATATGGCGTGGGCGTATGGGAATGGCAAGTTTCCGATATGCGCGATTTGTGACGTGAATGTCTGGCGTTGAGTCGGAAATGGATGCTTTTTAGCTGTTGTGGTCCCGGTTGTCGCTGGTTACGCAAGGGGTGGGACATCCTACCCCAACGTAGGACATTTATCTGAGAGGATAGCATCGATGGCTATTTTGCAACCGGCTACGCGGCCGGCGAACCCGCGTTTTTCTTCTGGCCCTTGTGCCAAACCCCCCACATGGACTTTGGATGCTTTGCGCGATGCACCGTTAGGTCGTTCGCATCGTGCGGCCGTGGGCAAAGACAAACTGAAATCTGCGATTGAAACGACCCGTGAAATTTTGGGCGTGCCTGCTGATTACAAGATCGGGATCGTGCCTGCGTCGGACACAGGCGCCTATGAGATGGCGATGTGGAACCTGTTGGGGGAACGTCCTGCGGAAATGGTTGCATGGGAATCTTTTGGGGCCGGATGGGTCACGGATGCGGTCAAACAGTTGAAGATCGACGCGACGGTTCACACTGCCGACTATGGGCATATCGTGGACATGGCTGCGCTGAATTATGACCATGATGTTTGTTTTACATGGAACGGGACGACGTCCGGTGTGCGGATTGCGCATGATCCTATTCCAGCGGATCGCAAGGGGCTGACGTTGTGTGATGCGACCAGTGCGGCGTTCGCGATGGACTTACCTTGGAACAAATTGGATGTGACCACGTTTAGCTGGCAAAAAGTGCTGGGCGGTGAAGCGGCGCATGGGATTTTGATCCTGTCCCCGCGTGCCGTGGAACGGTTGGAATCGTATACTCCTGCATGGCCGCTGCCTAAGATTTTTCGGCTGACCAAGGGTGGCAAGCTGATTGATGGTATCTTCAGCGGTGCAACGATTAACACGCCATCGATGCTGTGTGTTGAGGATTATTTGTTCGCTTTGGATTGGGCCAAGTCGGTCGGTGGGTTGAACGGGTTGAAGGCACGGGCCGAGGCCAACGCGGGTGCGATTTGGGATTTCTGTGAGGCGAACGACTGGATTGAGAATTTGGCCGTTGATCCGGCGACGCGGTCGGTCACGTCAGTGTGTGTGAAGTTCACGGACCCTGTGATTGCTGATGGTGCTGCTTTTGCGAAGGCCGTTGCTAAGAGGTTGGAGGTTGAAGGGATCGCGCTGGATATTGGTGCCTATCGTGACGCGCCCGCAGGTCTGCGGATCTGGTGCGGTGGCACCGTTGAGGCGTCCGATATCGAGGCGATGTTGCCTTGGTTGGATTGGGCGTACCGGACAGAATTTGAAGCGCTAGCTGCTTGATGGATTGGTGCGCCACGGGCGCACCCTACGATAAATGCGGGTTTGATCCTGCACCCGAAGGAATATGAAAATGGTAAAAGTATTAATCTCTGACAAACTGTCTGATGCGGCTGTGCAGATCTTTAAAGATCGCGGTATTGATGTGGATTTTGAGCCAACATTGGGCAAAGACAAGGCCAAGTTGCTGACTGTGATTGGTCAGTACGATGGTCTGGCAATCCGGTCCGCGACGAAGGCCACGCAAAAGATCATCGAGGCGGCTGACAATCTGAAAGTGATCGGGCGTGCGGGTATTGGTGTGGACAACATCGACCGTGCGGCGGCATCCAAGAAAGGTGTGATCGTTATGAACACGCCGTTTGGGAACATGATCACCACGGCGGAACATGCGATTGCGATGATGTTCGCAGTGGCGAGGCAAATTCCTGAGGCCAGTGCCAGTACCCATGCAGGCAAGTGGGAGAAATCCAAGTTTATGGGGGTTGAGCTGACAGGTAAAACCCTTGGCGTGATTGGCGCGGGGAACATCGGCGGGATCGTGTGCGAACGTGCCGTGGCGCTGAAGATGAAGGTTGTGGCGTATGATCCGTTCCTAAGCGAAGAACGTGCCAAAAAGTTGGGTGTTGAGAAGGTCGAGTTGGACACACTGCTGGCGCGTGCTGATTTCATCACGTTGCATGTGCCTAAGACAGATCAGACTGCTAATATCATTAACGAAGCGGCGCTTGCGAAAACCAAGCCGGGCGTTCGGATCATCAACTGTGCCCGTGGTGGTTTGGTCGATGAAGATGCGTTGGCGGCTGCGTTGAAGTCGGGTCATGTGGCGGGGGCCGCCTTCGATGTGTTCGCGGTGGAACCTGCAACGGACAGCCCGTTGTTCAATTTGCCAAACGTGGTTTGCACCCCGCATCTTGGTGCTGCCACGACCGAGGCGCAGGAAAATGTTGCGCTACAAGTGGCGGAACAGATGTCGGATTACCTGCTGACAGGGGCCGTGACCAATGCGTTGAACATGCCGTCCGTGACGGCTGAAGAAGCACGGGTGATGGGGCCTTGGTTGTCGTTGGCGGGTCACTTGGGGTCATTCATCGGTCAGATGACGGATGAACCGATTAAGGCGATCAATATTCTGTACGACGGTAAAGTGTCTGAAATGAACCTAGAGGCGCTGAACTGTGGTGTCATCGCGGGGATCATGAAGGCCGGAAACCCTGATGTGAACATGGTGTCGGCGCCCGTGATTGCGGCGGAACGTGGGATCAATATTTCCACCACGAACCAAGCGAAGTCCGGTGTGTTTGATGCCTATATCAAGGTGACTGTGGTGACGGATACGTTGACCAGGTCGGTTGCGGGGACGGTATTTAGCGACGGGAAACCTCGGTTCATTCAGATTAAGGGAATCAATGTGGATGCCGAGATTGGCCAGCACATGCTGTACACCACCAACGAAGATGTTCCGGGGATCATTGGTTTACTCGGAAATTCCATGGGTAAGGCTGGTGTGAACATCGCGAACTTTACGCTGGGCCGTGATGCGGTTGGGGGTGAGGCGATTGCGTTGTTGTATATCGACCATGCGATTTCGGATGAGGTCGTGGGGACTTTGAACGCCACAGGCATGTTCCGGCAAGTGAAACGACTGGAATTTGATGTCGCCTAAGGGCCTGATTGTTGGGTTAGAAACGGTCGCGCCTTCGGGCGCGGCTTTTTTGTTTGATTTCCAATCGCATTCGCGATGGGAATGCCGTTGGCAAGAGTTTTTTGAGCAATAGAAATTGGGGGTCCTTCGCATCGGTTACTGACACAGGGAATGGTTGAAAGGGGCTGATTGCAGGATGTGTTGAGGGTTGGAAACTTGCACCTTTTGGGGGTATCGTATGATGCAGGGATATCGTTGCGAAGGTTAAGCCATGTCAGACAATGCTAAAGCCGTTCTTCTATCACTGGCGGCGTTTGGGATATTTTCGACCCATGATGTGGTGATCAAATTGCTGGGCGGCAGTTACACGGCATTTCAGATTATTTTCTTTTCTGGCTTGCTTGGGTTTCCATTGGTCACTTTGATGTTGTTGCGGGATCAGACGAAAGGAAATCTGATCCCTGTGCACCCATGGTGGACGGCGTTGCGGACTGTGGCCACGATGACCACAGGGGCGGGGGCGTTCTATGCGTTTTCCGTTCTGCCGTTGGCGCAGACCTACGCGATTTTGTTTGCAGCGCCGCTGTTGATTACTGTGTTAGCGATCCCTGTTCTGGGGGAACGTGTCGGGCTGCGGCGTGGGGGTGCTGTGTTGGTTGGGCTGTTGGGGGTTATGGTTGTGCTGCAACCTGGATCAACCGAACTGTCTTTAGGCCATTTTGCCGCTTTGGCGGCGGCGGTCGGTGTATCGTTGTCATCCATCATTGTGCGCAAGATCGGGCGGGATGAACGGTCTGTTGTGTTGATCCTGTATCCGATGGTTGCGAATTTCATTGTGATGGGGTCGTTGATGCCTTTTGTGTATGTGCCGATGCAAGCGCAGGATTTGGGGATGATGTTCATCGTTGCTGTGCTGGCGCTGCTTGCGATGAACTGCGTGATTGCGTCATACCGTTTGGGCAGTGCGGTGATCGTGGCCCCGATGCAGTATTCGCAAATCCTGTGGGCAACGGGATACGGCATTTTGTTTTTTGATGAGAACCCTGATTGGAGCACGGCGCTGGGTGCTGGGATTATTATCGCAAGTGGGATTTATATTGTTTTGCGTGAAGATAGCGGCGCGTCAGCCAGTACACCTGTGCTGAGGACGCGGTCGCGATTTGCAACGCCAACTGCCCCACGGGTCAGTTCATTGA
>JBMZCY010000023.1:0-16605 GCA_049613825.1 Planktomarina sp. | reverse complement strand
GGCGATGATAATGAGATTTACAGCTTTGCCGTGATTGGCGAGATCCCACAGGATCTCAAATTCGATGGTGAGAAGACAAAGCTGACCATCGGCAATCGCAACCGGATCCGTGAACATGTGACCATCAACACGGGCACCGCCGGTGGGGGTGGATTGACTAAGATTGGCGATGATAACCTGCTGATGGCGGGCTGTCATATTGCCCATGACGCGATCCTTGCGAACCGAATTATCATAGTAAATTCTGCCGCGATTGCGGGACATGTGGTGATTGATGATGACGTGATTGTCGGTGGCCTGTGTGGTGTGCATCAGTTCGTGCGCATCGGACGCGGCGCGATCATCGGTGCTGTGACAATGGTGACCAATGACGTGATCCCCTACGGTTTGGTGCAGGCGCCGCGCGGTGAATTGGATGGGCTGAACCTTGTCGGCTTAAAACGTAAAGGTGTGGTGCGGTCGGATATTACCGCATTGCGCGCCGGTTTTCAGATGTTGGCACAGGGGGAAGGTACCTTCCAAAGCCGCGCACGGCGTTTGGGCGATGAAGCGGACAGTGAATATGTCAAAGATATTGTGGCCTTTATCATGGGCGACAGCGACCGTTCCTTTTTAACGCCGAGGTAACAACGATGCTGGCATTAATCTCTGGCAGTGGTGAATTGCCGACACGAGTTGCGTCGCAACTAAAGGCCTGGCCTTTGGTGTGTGCGTTGGAAGGATTTCCACCGGATGAATTGATCCCAGAAGTGACGTTTCGCCTCGAAACGCTAGGCTCGTTCTTGCGGATCTTGGCGGAACGGGGCGTTCATCAAGTGTGTTTTGCGGGCGCGATCCGGCGGCCGTCTGTAGATGCGGCAGCGATTGATATGGCGACTATGCCCTTGGTTCCGCGCATGATGGCGGCGTTGGGACAGGGCGATGATGCAGCCCTGCGTGCTGTGATTGAGATATTCGAGGCAGCAGGTTTTGGTGCCGTTGGTGTCGATGACCTGATCGGTGACTTCCTGTTGCCTGCAGGTGTGCCCACTGACACCCACCCGACGAAACAGGACCAAGCAGATGCAAAACGTGCGTTGTCCGTTCTGGCTCATCTGTCCGCGATGGATGTCGGGCAAGCCTGCGTCGCAGCATCGGGTCAGGTTCTAGCGATTGAGACATTTGGCGGCACGGATTTCATGTTGCAAGGCTTGCTGGGTGCAGACGGAAAACGGCATCTGCGCCTAGCTGCAGCAGGGGGTGTTTTGGTGAAACTGCCCAAACATGGCCAAGACCGCCGCATTGATTTGCCGACCATCGGTGTGCCGACGCTGGAAGGTGCCGCCCGCGCAGGATTGCGCGGTGTGGTGATCGAAGCTGGTGGCGTTATGGTTGTGAATCCTGATGACGTAATCGCCCGTGCCAACGAATTGGGTCTGTTCATTTGGGTGTGCGAGGCAACCGCATGAAGGTCTTCCTGATCGCCGGCGAACCGTCCGGTGATCGACTTGCTGCAGCATTGATGGCTGGTCTGCGTGACCTTTGCTCAGATATTGAATTCATAGGTGTCGCAGGACCCTTGATGCAGGCCCAGGGTATGGACAGCCTGTTTGACATGTCCGAACTGTCGGTGATGGGACTGGCCGAGGTTTTGCCGAAGTACCGCCATCTGAAACGCCGGATTACGCAAACTGCAGACGCCGTTGTTGCCGCACAACCGCATGTGTTGATCACAGTCGACAGTCCTGACTTTTCTCTACGTGTAGCCCGTTTGGTCAAAGATCAAAGTGATATTCGCACTGTGCATTATGTTGCGCCAACCGTCTGGGCGTGGCGTCCGGGCAGGGCTGCGAAAATGGCGAAGATGATCGACCACGTCCTTGCTCTGTTTCCGTTTGAGCCACCTTACATGGAGGCAGAGGGGATGGCTTGTGATTTCGTCGGCCATCCCATTGTCGCCGAACGTGCGGTGACCGACGCCGAAGTAGCACAGTTGCGGGCGGAACATAACATTGATGGCCCTACTTTGGTCGTCCTGCCTGGCAGCCGCAAGGGTGAGGTCAGCCGGATGATGGATGTGTTTGCGGAAACTCTGCGGGATGACCGTTTCGAGGGGCATACGCTTTTGTTTCCAACGTTGCCGCATCTGGTTCCGATCTTGCAGCCGTATCTGGATCGCTTGGCGCAGAAATATGTTCTGATTGACGGTCAGGGTCTTACTGCGAATGACGCCGCACATCTGCGGCAAACCGCGTTAACTGCCGCTAACTTTGCTTTGGCGGCATCCGGGACCATTTCGCTGGAACTGGCACGGGCACAGACGCCGATGGTGATTGCGTATGACATGAACTGGCTGTCACGGCAGATCATCGGGCGGATGCTGACGACGGATACGGTGACGCTGGTGAACCTTGTGTCTGACACACGCACCGTGCCTGAATTTATTGGTGCGAACTGTCAACCTGATCTGATTGCAGATGGGTTGATGCAGTTGATGGCTGATCCATCTTCCCAACGCGATGCATCAGAACTCACAATGCAGCGTTTGGGGTTGGGGCAAGAAGCACCGGGTCTGCGTGCCGCACGTGCGGTGTTGAAACGGCTTTAAGCCCGGCGGTGTTGTTGAAGACGGGCAAGTAAATCCCCCGTCTGATCGTGCTCCATTTCCAACGCGAAAACATAGGCTTGAGTCAGGAAAAAACACATAGTATCGATGTCGCTCGCTTGATCTGCTGCCATGCCATAGAACCTTACCAAACCGTTCCGGTCATCCCTGTCATGGGCATCCAAAATGGCTTGGTTCAACGCATCAGGCGTCACGGTGATTTGCGATTTGCGTGGCAACCCAGTCGTGGAAGCAGTGCGTTGGGCCGTCCATCGCGGGACTGAACCTGCCACCGTCAAAGTTAGGTGCGTGGCGACCTGCTTGCATACCTTCGACGACGAAAATGTCTTCCTCGAACACTTCTTTCCATATGGCAGTGTTCTTGATCCGGTTGCCTGCGTCAGTGTCATCGCTGGCGTAATACAGGTGCACATGTTCCATGGTTTGATCATGTGCCACGGGTTCCAGAATGATGGCATAGCTATGATCCCGCTGCGCAGCCATCAGTACATTGGGATAGACGGTAATGTATTCTGCGCCTTCATCCCATTTATTGGAAAGGCCTGTGAAGTCAGGAAACGCAGGCGTGCCGTTAGTTGTGGTGAACTGGCGATAGACGAGCGTGCCTTGCCCAGAATATTGCCCGTATTCGGCGATGTTGTAATGATCCTCCAGCCGCGAATAAGCGTTTAATCCGGGGTGTATCCACGGCAGGTGATAGCTTTCACAGTAGTTTTCCACGGCCAGCTTATAGTTCGTCTTCACAGGCAGTTGGAATGTAGAATCCGCCCCCCCATGGTACATAGGTTGTTCAAATTCGGACCAGCGTTGAATCAAACCTGCATGAACGTCCTCAAACGCGGGCGCAGTCCCGCTGATGTTGATGAACACCACGTCGCGCCAGATGTGACTGCGGACCTCGTTCAGGCCAAGGTCTTCTTTGACGATGGCCTCGTGTGTATTGTGACCTGCTCCGCCCACATGGGGGGTGCTGACCAGTTGGCCTTTGGTGGAATAGCACCATGAATGATACGGACAACGGATGGCACCTTCGATTTTTTTTGGCTCGGATACCAGCTTCATCCCGCGGTGGCGGCAGATGTTTTCGAACACGCGCACGTCGCCGGATTTGTCGCGGATCAAAAGTAGGGGGATGCCCAAAAATTCCATCGGTTTTGCATCGCCAATTTCGGGAACATCTGCACCGACGGCCAAACCTGACCAGTTGGCTTTTAGAACTGCTTCGGATTCTGCGGCGAAGACGGATGAATCGATATAGTGCGCATTTGGCAGACCGTTGGCCGTTTCAACCGGACGGCGGATCGCATCGATATCAGTGTGGGTGATGTCTTTGGGCATTGAGGCGATCCTTTCAAATTAAGATCAGCTTAATCCCAATATTTGGTCGCGACTTTTCTCACCGCGACCAAAGTTTTCTCACTGCGACTTGGCGGGATTTAACCGCGGGCCAATGCCGCGACGCCTGTACGTGCCATTTCCACTAATCCAAGGGGGCGCATCAGGTCGGCAAACGCGTCGATTTTTTCAACACTACCCACAATTTCGAACGTGAAAGATGCCAGCGTGCTGTCCACAACATTCGCGCGGAAAACGTCTGCCAGACGCAAAGCTTCAACCCGTTTGTCGCCATCACCTTCGACTTTGAACAACGCCAGTTCACGTTCGATTGACGCGCCTTCGACCGTCAGATCATGCACGTCATAGACCGGAACAATCCGCCCCAGCTGCGCTTTGATCTGTTCAATCACTTGCGGCGTTCCCGAAGTCACAACTGTGATCCGGCTGGTGTGCCCTTCGTGATCGACTTCGGCGACGGTCAGGCTTTCGATGTTATACCCACGGCCCGAAAACAGCCCGATCACCCGCGCCAGCACACCGGGTTCATTGGCGACCAAAACGGCCAGAGTGTGCTTTTCCACGACGTCACTATATGTGGGGCGCAGATTGTAGGCCGACTTGGAAGACGAGCCTTTTTTGAGTTGTAGTGCGTTCATCGGTTCAAATCCCTCCAAGTCGCAAGGTTTGGGCCAATTGGATCGGATGCTTCGATCTTGGTGGCCACCTCTTTGATAGTCGTTACTGGAAACTTTGCCAAAATGTATGGCAGGTTGTTACTAAGGTTTAACGGGTCACCTGAACGCAGGTCGTGTGTCGACTTCATCCAAATTGCGATGTGCCGACATTCCCAACGTCCACCAACCGTTTTTGTGACTGGATTGTAAGAATTCGCACCGTACCTAAAACAAATACGCGGTTTGATCTCAACTTTTGGTTCGGCAAACGGATCTTGATTTATGAACGTGTTCACGTTTCCTATGTCTGCTTTCCATTCACCAGCAACGATCCTTCTGTTTCCAGGATACCAAAGAAATGTCCTGCCGTTAGAAGCTAAATATTCAAACTGATTTCCATGACCGCGTGAAACGCTGTGCATGGTTCGGTTTGAAACTAATTTTCTTACGTCGGCAGCTGTTCGTATCCCTTCAACGGCTTGTTCAAAAGCAATTGCATTAAACACAGGCCGATAAGGCTCTGGTTTTGGTACTGTTGCACAGCTTGGTAAGATTAAGCCTAAACCAATAAAGATGGCGAATAATCTTATCACACCAACACACTCCCACCTGCATCAATCACACCCTGCGTATCAGCGTCACCCAACAGCATCTCATTATGCGCCTTGCCTGACGGGATCATCGGGAAGCAGTTTTCGTGCTTGGTCACCAAGCAGTCGAACAGAACCGGACCATCGTGGTTGATCATTTCCATGATCGCGTCGTCCAGATCAGCGGGGTCGGAACAGATGATACCTTTTGCACCGAATGCCTCAGCCAGCTTTACGAAATCGGGCAGGGCTTCGGACCAGCTCTCGGAATACCGCTCGCCATGCAGCAGTTCTTGCCACTGGCGGACCATACCCAGACGTTCGTTGTTCAAAATGAACTGCTTGGCCTTCAGACGGTACTGCACCGCTGTGCCCATTTCCTGCATGTTCATCAACCAAGACGCTTCGCCCGCGATGTTAATCACCAACGCATCAGGGTGCGCGACTTGCACACCCAAGGATGCTGGATGACCATAGCCCATCGTGCCTAGACCACCCGATGTCATCCAGCGGTTTGGCGCTTCAAAGCCAAGGTACTGCGCTGCCCACATCTGGTGCTGACCCACTTCTGTCGTAATATAGCGATCATGGTTTTTGGTCAGGGCTTCCAGACGCTCCAACGCGTACTGAGGTTTGATAACTTTGGTATCGGCTTTGTAATCCAGACACCGGATCGCCTTCCAATTCGCAATCTCGCCCCACCAATCTTTCACGGCAGCGGCGTCAGTCTTGCGACCACGGGATTTCCAGACCTTTAACAAGTCTTCCAGCACATGGGCCACGTCACCTAAAATTGGGATATCAACGTGGATCACTTTGTTGATCGAAGACACGTCGATGTCGATATGTGCTTTCTTGGAATCCGGGCTGAATGCATCCAGACGGCCTGTGATCCGGTCATCGAACCGCGCACCGATGTTAATCATCAGATCGCAATCGTGCATCGCCATGTTGGCCTCATACAGGCCATGCATGCCTAACATACCCAGCCAGTTTTCACCGGACGCGGGATAGCTGCCCAACCCCATCAAAGTGGACGTGATCGGGAAACCCGTTGCAGCAACCAATTCGCGCAGCAGCTGTGACGCCGCAGGACCCGAATTCACAACACCGCCACCCGTATAGAACACAGGTTTCTTCGCGGTTTCCATCGCGGCCACCAGTTCCGCGATCGCGTTGATGTCACCTTTCACGGTCGGCTGGTAATGCGATTTAACCTTCTTCATTTCGGTATAGGTGCCCGTTGCGAACTGAACATCCTTTGGGATGTCGATCAGAACCGGACCCGGACGGCCCGAAGTCGCCACGTGAAATGCCTCGTGAATGGTTTCAGCAAGCGCATCCGTTTCCTTAACCAGCCAGTTGTGCTTTGTGCAGGGACGGGTGATGCCAACGGTGTCAGCCTCTTGGAACGCATCAGACCCGATCATAAACGTGGGCACCTGACCTGTCAGAACGATGATCGGAATGCTGTCCATCAACGCATCGGTCAGACCTGTCACCGCGTTCGTGGCACCCGGACCGGAAGTTACCAAAGCAACGCCCGGCTTACCCGTCGACCGCGCATACCCTTCGGCCGCGTGAACAGCACCTTGTTCGTGACGCACCAAATAGTGACGGATGCCGTTTTGCTGGAAAATCTCGTCATAGATCGGTAGCACAGCGCCACCGGGGTATCCAAAGACGGTATCCACGCCCTGATCTTTCAGAGCCTGTACGACCATTTTCGCGCCGGTCATTGTCTGTGCCATGTGTATTCTCCTGATCTGGCTTTCGACTAAACATAAAAAAACCCGCTGTATTCAGCGGGCAGGGGTAGGCAACGGTGTCAAATAACTCCGTCAGCGGCCCCCGTGCCGCACGACCACGTCTAGGACTGTGTGTGTCATGCTGTTCTCCTGTGTTGTCATAACCCTATGTTTACCGTTTGGGGGCGTCAACAGGAGATATGTAGAAAAATGCGCGAAATGGGGGTATTTCTTTTCGAATGTTGCGCGGATTGGGGGGAGCTAGCGAAGCAGCCAATTACCTGAGTTCTGCATTCTTAAATATAATTCCGCAGCAGAGTTTAGCTCTCCAATCCAATCTTCTGAAGGAACGTCCAATCCAAAATCATTGTCCAACATATCCGTTCGTATCCATCTTAGAATATCTTCAACCGTCATTACTTCCGTGATGTGAGAGCTTCCTCGTGCGTAGTTGAAAGCCGTTGCAGCAAGCGCATCGAGGTAACCATAATATGCCATTTCGCGCGCAAGTTCCTCCGAAGATTTACCCATATCAAGTGCCCCTTCAGGACGCACATTCTTACCATTCCATCTTGATATCAGGATTTGATAATGGCGAATAATACCTGCAAGATGTTCGCCATCTTCTGGTCGTGCATCTGAAATTATGCGACGCAGTGTATCCTTTGTGTAATCGGAAAACGCTATGTCCGCCGCTTCTGGTGTAATTGGATTTTTGCGGTACTGTTTTCGCTCTTTGAAGCACAGTTTGATAGCAATACGGCAGCAGGTGCTGATTTCAGAGAGGGCCAGTGGAAGATCTAATTTTGCAGCAAGTAAACGTCGTTCACGATCTTCTTCCGAAATTTCCTTTGTTTGCTGTAAAACTTTTAGTTGAGCGAAAACTGCAAGAGACGCAGCGAAAGCTGTAATGCTAATTGTTATAGCTGCTAAGAAATATTTCTCAGTGCTGTCGCCGAATTTAAAATCAATAACGCTCGCAATTAAGCACATGCATACAATGCCAACTGTCATCCCGCCTGGAAAGTTTCTAAGAAATTGAAGCATTACCTTAAAACCCCATGTTCCATAGCGTAACGTGTTAACCCAGCGGTCGAGTTAATCCCCAGCTTCCGCTTGATGTTTTTACGATGCGTTTCAACCGTGCGGACCGAGATATTCAGTTTGTTCGCCACGTCCTTGTTCGATTGCCCTTGGGCCAGTTCCAGCAGGATCGATTGTTCGCGATTGGTCAGGGCATCACGGCCATCTTCCGATGGGGAAATTGCGCCTTCGGCACCGGTGCACAGATATGTTTCACCAGCCATGACCTTATCAATCGCTAGCTTGATTTCATCCGTGGGTACATCTTTCAGGACGTATCCGCGTGCACCGTGGTTTAGGGCGGTCGCGATATACTCAGGCGCGTTGTGCATAGACAGGATCAGGATGCGGGTATCAGGGCGTTTTTCCAAGATAATCTCGGTCGCTGATAATCCCGTCATGCCGGGCATGTTGATGTCCATCAAGACTACGTCGGGGGACAGGTGTTCGATTTGATCCACAGCAGCTTGTCCGTTTTGCAACGATGCGATGACTGCAATATCATCATAATCCTCAAGAATGGACCGGATACCATCTGCCACCATCGGGTGATCGTCAACGATCATAACACGGGTCTGAATGGTCATTCTGGCACCTCTAACGGCGGTAGGGTTTCGCTGGCGGCCAGCATGTGGACAAGGGGGACGATTGCTTCGATCACAGTGCCGGGCTTGGCGCTGCGAATGGACAGGGTGCCCCCCAGAAAATCAATGCGTTCTTGCATGTTGCGTAGGCCAAGGCCGGGCCCTTTGCGGCGGATGACACCCCGGCCGTTGTCGGTGATCCGCATGACTGCGCCACGTTTAGAACCGCGTAAGGCGACTGTAACCTCAGATGCGTGGGCATGGCGTTCGATGTTGGTTAGGGCTTCTTGCGCAACTCGGTAAAGGGCAGTTTTGCTATCTTCGTCCAAACGATTTCGGAACACGACAGACTGATACTTTGTCGCGATCCCTGTACGTTCGCTGAAATCATCGATCAGGGTTTTCAACGCAGGGCCAAGGCCGAGGTCATCAAGGATCGCAGGACGCAGGTCACGGCTGATGCGGCGGACCTCTTGAATGGTGTTGGACAGGGTGTCGATTCCTTTATCCAGATTTTCCGCCACGCGGGCGTCGCCTTTCAGCAACCGCCGCTTTGTTACATCAAGGGTATAGCGCACGCCAACCAGAAGCTGCGAAATACTGTCATGTAATTCGCGGGCCACACGACCGCGTTCTTCCTCTTGGGTGTCGAACACGCGTTGGGTCAGTGCTTTCAGCTTTACGTCTGCAAGGCGGCGTTCGCGGATCGTGATGATAAGGCCGGTGATGAAGACGCCCATTAGGGCGATCGCAGTGATGCCAAGGATGGTTTGAACAGTGCGTTGAATGCGTTCTTCTACATCTGCACGGGCTGCTGCGACGCCATCGATCACGTCATCCAGAAAGATACCGGTGCCGATGGCCCATCGCCAGTCAGGCAAGGCGACGACATAAGTTTCAAACGGGGCTATTTCGCGGGTACTGGGTTTGGTCCACTGAAAGCGGTGATAGCCACCGCCTTGTCTGGCCACACGAATGATTTCATCTGTGATTGGCACGCCATTTAAATCACGCAATCCTTGCCAGTTCTTGTCGATCAAATAGGTTAGACGGGGCGAGACGAGATTGTTGCCATCATAATCGAACACAAAGAAATATCCGTCCTGACCATAGACGAGCGAGGACAACGTTTGCTTAACCAACAGTTTCGCCGCCTCATCATCCGGTTGTGCGCGGCCATAGGTGTTTACTACAGCGGTCCGGGCGAGCGAGATATAGTTTTTCAATTCTTCACGCTTTGCTGCGACCAACTGGGTTTCCAACGCAGCGATTTCACGTTCGGCCAGGTCGCGGGACTGGTTCAGCACAACAAACGCAATCGCACCTGCCGCAATCATCAAGGGCAGGGTGGCCAGAAGGACAATCTTCTGCGCGTAGGACAGGCGAAAGAATCTGCGCATGGTTCTATCGGTATCCAAAGGTGTACTGCGAATCTAGCAGTTTGGATTGTGATTTGATCAGCAATTATCGCAAACAGTGCAACAAAATGTTCAAACTACGTAGTTGTAGGTATTTTGTTTGCGAAGGGCGCTGGTTAACAAAAACATACTGATAACGATCAATGCGCAGGGCTGCCGCCCGTGTGCACGATATTTCTGGGAGGAAACCTTAATGGATCGTCGCTCTTTTCTAAAAGCAACCGCCATCGGTGGCGCAGCAGCAACCACACTGGCAGCACCGGCAATCGCCGCAGGTCACGCACGGACGCTGACAATGGTTACATCTTGGGGCCGTGGCCTTGCAGGTGTGTTTGACGCCGCACAGCGTGTTGCAGACAGCATCAATGCAATGTCCGATGGCAGCTTGAATGTCGAAATCAAAGCTGCCGGTGAACTGGTTGGTGCGTTCGAAGTATTCGACGCTGTAACAGCTGGCCAAGCCGACATGTATCACGCAGCAGACTACTACTTTGTAGGTCAGCACCCAGCATATGCATTCTTCACATCCGTACCATTCGGCATGACAGCACAAGAATTGGCAAACTGGTACTACCACGGTGAAGGCGCTGCAAAGCACGACGAATTGGGTCAGATCTTTGGCCTGAAATCCTTCTTGGCGGGCAACACTGGCGCGCAAGCGGGTGGTTGGTTCAGCAAAGAAATTAACTCTGCAGCTGACTTCAACGGTTTGAAATTCCGTATGCCAGGTCTGGGTGGCAAAGCACTGGGCAAACTGGGCGCATCCGTACAAAACTTGCCAGGCGCAGAAGTGTACCAAGCCTTGGCATCCGGCGCATTGGACGGCACAGAATGGATCGGCCCATGGGCAGATGAAAAAGCCGGTTTCCAAGAAATCACGAAATTCTACTACACTGCTGGCTTCCATGAGCCGGGCGCAGGTCTGTCCGTTGCAATGAACCGCGACGTCTTTGACAGCCTGACACCAGCGCAGCAGAAGATTGTTGAAATCGCATCCGCTGAATCCCACCAGTGGAACCTTGCTCAGTTCTTGAACAACAACGGCGCGGCGCTGCAGCGTTTGCAAGCTGGCGGTGTTAAAGTTCTGGAATTCGGTGACGACGTTTGGGACGCATTCGGGTCCGCATCCGCAGAAGTTCACGCTGAAAACATGGGCGACGACATCTACAAAGGTGTGTACGACAGCTACCAAGCATCCATGAAAGCATCGTCTTCTTGGATCCAGTCCGCTGAAAGCGCATACCGTTCGCAGCGCGACCGCGTATTGGGCTAATGCCTTTCGGGACCGTGCTATCGTGCGCGGTCCCAACCTGCCCCTTGCCGTAGGGGACTCATAATAAATTGGGGGAACGTCGATGCTAGACCTAATCGTCTGGTTCTTTACGAACATCGTAATGGCATTCTACAACCTTGGTGCAGCGCTGTTGCAGCCGGGGCTTTGGCTGTCTTGGATCGGGGGGACGGATACCCTTGAAGACAAGCAGGCATTGATGCGTGTGATCTACTATGGTGGGTCCGTAGAATTCTTTTTCGTCGTTTTCACGACATTCATCATCTTTGCTATCGTAGGCTTCCTGAACAATCGGTTCATGTGGGGCATGGTTCGCGGCCTTGAAGGGGTTGCAAATACAGTTGGTCGCATCGCTGCTTGGGCGGGGCTGCTGATGGTTCTGCAACAAATCGTAATCGTTTTCATGCAGCGGATTTTCACCGCTTCGGAGCTGTCATTTGCGTTCTTTGGCCCGACATTTGATGTCAGTTGGTGGTCGGAAGAACTGAAACTGTACAACGCCATGATCGTTTGTCTGTGCGCGACATATACATTCGTGCAAGGCGGACACGTGCGTGTGGACCTTGTCTATTCCGCCATCGGCCACCGCGCGAAACGTGTGATCGACATGTTCGGGTCTATCTTCTTTATGATGCCAGCCGCAGTCATCACTTGGATGTACGGTTGGTATTTCTTGTGGCGGCACTTGGTGGTTCCTAAACCATCGGCATCCGACACGCTTGAAAAGCTGCTTTTGAAAGCCCGCGCCTTGCGCTGGAACATTGAAACCATCGGGTTTTCGCCCAACGGGTTCAACGCTTACTTCCTATTCAAAGTCCTGCTAGTCACATTCGCTGGCATGGTCTTCCTTCACGCAATCGCATTCTTCTTCCGGTCTTATCTGGAATGGAAAGAGGGCGAGGGCAGTGTAAACAAATACCTGGACAAAGATGTCTTGGGTGACGCGGACGCTGAACGCGCTGCGGAAATTCATTAAGATTACGGGGACTTAACATGCTCTTTGGATTAGATGGCGTCGAACTCGGCCTGATAATTGTGTTCCTAAGCCTGTTCGCAGGCATCCTTTCCGGCTTTCCGGTGGCCTTTGCCATCGGTGGATCTGCGGTTATTTCCTTCGGGATCATCGCCGCCTTGGACAGTGCTGGGTTGCTAATTCACCAAGCGATCGACAAATCATCCGCTGAATATGCGGCTTTGATTGCCGACGGGGTGATGAAAGACAGTATATCTGTTTTCAGATTTCCCGATCTTCCCAGAATTGCTGAACCTGTGTTCGTCCAAGGTTGGGAAACTGCGCTGGACCGGAACATTTCCTTCCTTGTGAACCGGATGAATGAACGTGTTTTGGCCGGGCAATCGATTGAAACACTGCTGGCTGTTTTGATGTTCGTTATGATGGGGATCACGCTGGAACGGTCCAAGATTGCGAACGACCTACTGACAACCATGGCGCGGGTGTTTGGCCCGCTGCCGGGTGGTTTGGCTGTATCGGTTGTTGTGGTTGGTGCGTTTCTTGCCGCATCCACAGGGATCGTGGGCGCGACTGTTGTGACGATGGGGCTGTTGTCGCTGCCGACGATGTTGAAAAACGGATATTCGCCACAGATTTCTACTGGTGTGATTGCGGCCTCTGGTACGCTGGGCCAGATCATTCCGCCGTCGATTGTTATTGTTCTGCTGGGGACCCTAGCAGGGGATCTGTATGCATCGGCACAAGAAAGCCGGGCGCAATTGGTTGGATGTTCTGATGCACTGACGTACCTGGGTGAGCCTGCTGTAGTATCCGTTGGAACATTGTTCCAAGCGGCGTTGCTGCCTGGTGTTTTACTGGCGTTTCTGTATGCTGCCTATGCGTTCGGCTATGCTCTGCTTAATCCGTCCAAAGCGCCTGCGGTGCAGATGGGCAGTACATCGACCGAAGTTATCACCAAACGTATCGCGCTGAACTGGTTCGTAATTGCACCTGTTCTGTTGATCGGTGGTGTGATTGTCGGATCGCAAATTGGCCTTGTTGGATCACAATCTGTGATTGTCGACAGTTTCTCTGACGCGGGGCAGACAGCTTCGTTGCGGACAAATGTTTCTGAAACTTGTGCCGCTGCGATGCGTGAATTGCATGGTAATACGGCGTTTGATGCTGCTTTGGCGGAACAAGCGGCGATTGATGCGGCGGGCGGCGTGCAAGAGAGCCGTCAATTGACGGCCGCTGAGATGACGCAAGCCTTGGCGGACAAAGTCGCTGCTGCTGCGCCGATTGGCACAGGTTTGGCTGTGCTGTTCATGCTGTTGGGATTGGTGATGACCTTCGCCCGTGGCATAGCACCTAGCTGGGATCCCAAGCGTTTGTATATTGGTTTGGGTGGCGTTGTTCTGGGATTGTTGATTGACGCGTTGCTGATCAGCCCGCTGACATCCCCAGGGATCACGGTCTTGATGGTCCTTATCCCGCTGGCAATTGCGGCCTATGGTTGTGTCTATGCGATCAAACTGCTGACGACGAACGACCTGATCCGCGTGGTGTTCCCACCGCTTGTCCTGATCATTGCAGTGCTGGGGTCGATCCTTGGCGGCATTACCAATCCCACGCCCGCTGCGGCCTTGGGGGCAGGGGGCGCCATCATGCTGGCGGCATACCGTCGGCTGTCAGATGACAACAAGTCGGGCCGGATCATTGTGGCGACTGCGTTCGCGCTGATGATTATGATCCTGATCGGAATTAACTTTGACCTGCGTGTGAACCAGCCAGAAGTCTCGACCGAAATGTGGATCGCTTGGGCGTTTGCGAAATTGGCGTATCTGTTCAGCTTGTTCGGTCTGTTCTATGCGTGCTGGGTGTTGTGGCGGACGTCTGTCCTGTCGCCCGTGGTGCGGGAAACAGCCAAAGTGACGTCGATGGTGTTCACGATCCTGATCGGTTCACAACTGCTGAACCTTGTCGTGATTTCCTTTGGCGGCGAACACTACATCCAGCTGTTCCTACGCAGTTTCGACAGTGAATGGACGGTGTTTATTATCGTGATGCTGGTGCTGTTTGTGCTTGGCTTTGTGCTCGACTTTTTGGAGATCATCTACATCGTGGTGCCCATCGTTGGCCCTGTGATCTATGGTGGAACGTTTGATCCGAAATGGGTGACGATTATGATTGCGGTGAATCTGCAGACGTCATTCCTGACACCACCGTTTGGTTTTGCGCTGTTCTATCTGCGCGGAGTTGCACCAAAGTCGGTGACAACAGGGCATATCTATCAAGGTGTTATCCCGTTTGTGTTAATCCAAGTTGTGGGCCTGCTTCTGCTGGCTGCATTCCCTGCGGTGGTCACCATTGTGCCGAACTTGATTGGCGGGTAAATGCGATTTGAATATAATGCTGTAAAAAGGGGCCTTGCGGCCCCTTTTTCTTTGCGTGCCGCAAAGGTGCCTCCGGCGGGAGTTTTTTAAAGCAATAGAAATTAGGAGAGCTGTAACAGGTCCCAGCGGTTACCGAAGGGGTCGCGAAAAACGGCAACACTGCCATAGGGTTCATGGCGTGGGAATTCTTCGAAACAGACGCCTTTGGTCAGCATCATGGCGTGGTCGGCAGTGAAGTTGTCTGTGTGTAGAAAGAATCCAACGCGCCCACCGGTTTGGTTGCCAATGATCGTGGTTTGTGGCGTGGCAGTTGCTTTGGCCAATAAGATTGCCGTTTGCGTGCCTTTGGGTTTGACCAAAACCCAGCGTTTGCCATCACCTAAATCAATATCTGACTTAAGGTCGAACCCCAGAACACCGCAGTAGAATGCAATGCCTGGGTCATAGTCGGGCACTACAATCGTAAAGGCATGTAGGTGAAACGCCATCTTCTAAGGGTTTGTGGGGCGTGTGTCAGGCAGGTTGATTTCGCTGACCTGTTCTGCGATAGGCTGCACCATCAACGGATGGGTAACGTCGTCATAGTTTCCATCATCGCGTAGGGCGTGCCACGCGCCATCACGGTAGATTTCCACACCTGCGAATTTGGCTTTATACGCCATTTTTTCACTGCCCGGCACCCAATAGCCAAGATAGACATACGGCAATCCGGATTCTTGGGCGATGCGGATATGATCTAAAATCAGATAAGTGCCGATGGAATTGCGGGTCATGCCAGGTTCGAAAAAGCTGTAGACCATCGACAACCCATCTTCGAGGACATCGGTTAGGCATGTCGCTGTCAGCGCGTTCGTATTGGTATCGCTATATTCAATCAGACGGCTGCGGACCGGCGTTTCTTCGATCATAGCCGCGAATTCGAAAATATCCATGTCTGCCATGCCACCGTCCGAATGACGTACATCCAGATAGCGGCGGAACAAATCAAATTGCTGTTCGGTGGCCCAAGGTGCATTTGCCTTGCGCGCAAGATGTGCGTTGCGTTTCAGTACCCGCCGCTGGCTTTTGGTGAATTTGAAGTCTTTGACGGGCAAACGGGCGGACAGACAGGCCATACAATCAGCACAAGCGGGGCGGTACAACACATTTTGTGATCGTCGGAAGCCTTGTTTAGATAGGGTGTCATTCAGCAGTTCCGCATTGTCGCCTTGCAAGGATGTAAACAACTTCCGCTCCAACCGCCCCTCAAGATAGGGGCAGGGTTGGGGGGCAGTGACATAGAACTGCGGCGCAAGGGGCAGGGTGTGGCGCATGGAACCTCAGGTAAGTGCTGTGCGAATGCTATCAACCCTTACCCGATGCGCCAAGGTATTTATCACTTAAAGCCGTGCACGCTGGTTCAGGGCAGTGGTGGACAGCAACACATCAGGCAGGCCCTGGCCCCGCGATGTTACAAGCATCATAATGATGCTGAAGATTTGAATGCCGGTGGCAAAACAAACATAGGTACCTGCTGTGTGCAGCAAGGCGGTACTGCCATCGAACTTTGATCCGTCGCCCTTGCGCAATTCCATCGACATCAGGCGCATCCCCCATGTGGATGATCCGCTGGTCAAAGTTGCGATGCGGTACAGGAAAGCCAGCACAGCCCAAATTCCGAAGAAGATGAAAAAGCCCAAGCCCAAAGTCAAAATGCTGACGATAAAGGCCGCGACCAATGTGACCAGCCCGTCGAAAATCCAGGCGATCAGGCGTTTGAAGGCAATTCCCTGGTAAAAACCGGCTTGGGCATATGGGTCTGGCAAGCCGTTCAATGAACTGCCGAATTCTGGGGTGTCAAATTGAATCATCAAATCCTCCGGTCGTTGGAATGGCAGCCCCGTGTTTGGGGCTGCCGAATGGTTTAAGCATCGTCGTTGTCAGAAG
>JBMZCY010000022.1:0-16649 GCA_049613825.1 Planktomarina sp. | reverse complement strand
AAAGGTAAAACCGCTCACCGTTGATTTTGACGAAAACCTCGTCCAGGTCCACTGCCAATTGGAGTGCCCCCTGCCCTTTTCTTACGAATATCGTTGGCAAATTGGCCGCCAAAACGGTTAACCCAAAACCGGATGGTTTCGTGACAAACATCAATTCCACGCTCGTGCAGGATGTCTTCGACTTGTCGGAAACTTAACGGATATCGGACGTAATACATCACCGCCAAGCGGATGATTTCGGGGCTGATTTTGTCATCCCCAGAAATTACGAACGACCCGAGATGTCGTCAAGTTTGTCTGACAATACCGATTTGGCATCAGAAAATCTAATGACGCGGCGGCTGTTCAGATCAGCCACACCTATCATAAACATCTTCATAGCGGACGATGTCATCTTCCCCGAGATAGGCACCTGTTTGCACTTCGATTAAAACCATTGGCAGTTTGCCGGGGTTTGCCATGCGGTGCACTGCGCCCAATGGAATGTAGACTGATTGATTTTCACTAACCAGCTGTACGGTTTCATCAATCGTCACTTGTGCCGTGCCTTCGACAACAACCCAATGTTCTGACCGATGTACATGGGATTGCAGCGACAACACGCCTCCCGGTTTCACCACGATCCGTTTCACTTGAAAACGGTCGCCAAGCGCCAATGTTTCATAGTGACCCCAAGGCCGATGAAAGCGCGGGGTTTGTGTAGCTGTTGCTTCGCCAACAGATGTCAGGTGTTCCACTGCTATTTTCACATCTTGGGTACGCGATTTATCGGCAACCAAAATGGCATCTTTGGTCGCCACAACAACAGTGTTTTCCAAACCCAATCCCATGACAGCCGGTGCATCCGTATCCCGGTACAGCAAGCTGTCTTTGCTATCGATGGCCTGAGCGCCGCCGACCAGTGCAACGTTGTCTTCGGTTTTCTCTGTATCGCGCCAAACAGCGTCCCATGACCCAAGGTCCGACCATTTTCCGTCAAACCGCTGCACAGCCAAATTATCGGCTTTTTCAAAAACAGCGTAGTCGATGGAAATATCATCTGCCAATGCCCAAGGTTCCGCATCTAAACGCTTGAAACCCAAATCATCCGCACCATTTCCGAGCGCATCCCGAACAGGTGACAACAATTCAGGTGCATGTTTTTCAAAAGCCGCCAACATCACATCTGCGCGGAACAAGAAAATACCTGCGTTCCAAAGATACCGCCCAGACGACACAAGGGTTTCTGCGGTTTCAAGGTCTGGTTTTTCCACAAACCCAGAAAGCGGTGTTGGCGCGCTGGAAACAGCGTCTGTAGCCAGTTCTAAATAGCCATACCCTGTCTCTGGACGTGTCGGTGTAATTCCGAACGTTACCATTTCGCCGTTTTGTGCTGTGGATTTTGCCGATGCGACCATAGACTGGAACGCTTTCCTTTCGGGGATATGATGATCCGACGGCAAAACAAGAAGCAGCGCTTCTGGGTCTTTTTGTACAACAGCCAAGGTCGCTGCCAGGATGGCGGGTGCAGTGTTGCGCCCTTCGGGTTCAACCAGTGTTAGGCTGGACACCCGTCCGATGTCTTGCAATTGATCCCCAACAATAAAGCGGAAGTCTTCGCCTGTGACGATAACGGGGTCGGCAAAATCTGCGCCAGTTGACCTCAGAACAGTAGATTGCAGCAATGTATCTTCGCCACCGATTTGGCGGAACTGTTTGGGATAACTTTTGCGAGACAATGGCCAAAGTCGTGTACCTGCGCCACCGGTGAGGATTACTGGATAGATCATGATAAAGCTCCTGAGGACAAAAAGCGGCCTCGTTTGATGTTTGCTCGATTGAACGAATTTTTAAACTGGGGGCACCTAGTCTTGATTAGGCGCCCCCATGCAGGCTGCCGGCATCTATTTCCACACACATGCGGCAGCTTACAAACTGGGGTCCTAAGTTTGCTTAAACGCCCGGGTGAAATATGTTTTCACTGGTTCAAAAAGCAGATCAATGGGACGTTGAAGACCGGTTTGGATATGCGCCTCGGCAGGCATACCGGGCACCAAAGTATGTTCGGAAAGTGCTTCTAATGTTTCGGGTGCAAGCTGGATGGTTAGGTCATAAGACAAATGGCCCGTCCGCGGATCCGGGATAGCATCAGCCGCCACACCAGTCACTCTCGCATCCAATTGTGGCAACGTCTTATCGGCAAGCCCCGCCATAACAATCGTGACAGTCTGACCAAGGTGGACCTGATCAATATGGTTGGTCGAGATTTTCGCAGCGACAGACAAATCTGTACTGTTTGGAACAATCTGCAAAATAGATACCGCAGGTTGTATAACTGCGCCAGGTCCAAAGAATGCCATATCAATCACTACGCCGCCGGTTGGCGCCGTGACGAATGAACGATCTTGCTGCAACCGAAGTTGTGCCAGTTCAGCGGTCAACACGGATGATTGCCGCACCAACCCTGCCAACCGCAATTGATCAGCCGACCGGACATCAGTTTCCACCGCCGTCTTTGCGACCGCGATCTGAACCTGCCGCCCTCGTTGTACAGAAATCTGAGTCGAGATTTCGGCCAGTTGCAAGGTCAAACGTTCCTGGGCCTGCTGCAGCCCAACAATCACAGGTCGGTTTACGATGCCTTGACCATGCAGGGCTTGCTTCGCTTCTAAATCAGATTGCCCCAAGTCATGTTGACGTTGAATGCTGGAAAACTGTTTCCCCAAACCGTTCAGCGTTTGATCAATCAACGAAAGTTCTGCTCGTGCTTTGGCGTTACGATCCGCAATCTTGCGAATTTCACTATCAAGCAAACCTTGTTGTAATTCGCGTACAGTTGGGTCGCTTACGTAACGTGGCCATTGGATCTTGCTTTGGCCTGCCAAGCTAGCTTGTAGGCGTGCAATTTCAGCCTGATCCTGCATCAAAGTCATGGATTTATCCGCAATCGCCTGTTCGACAGCCGCAGTATCCAAAGTGACTAGAACCTGCCCTGCTGTGACTGCATCACCGTTACGCACATGTAGGGTTTCGATTGTCCCTCCCATTACATGTTGAACATTCTGGCGGTGATCAGGCACCTGCAACATACCCTGCGCAATAACAGCACCAGAGATTTCTGTTTGCATACCCCATGTTGCTCCAAAGGCAACTAACGCACCAAGGGCGATCATACCGCCCAAAATCGGGCCACGGTTTGAGAATTGAATATGCGGTGTCATGCTGCGGCCTTTCCAGCGGAATTTGAAACGATTTGAGTACGTAAAACAGCGTCTTTCGGACCCAGAGCCTTTGGCTTGCCTTGATCCAAAATAAGCAAATTATCACACACTGAAATTGCACTAGGGCGGTGGGACATGATGACAATGGCTGCACCGCGTGCTTTCGCTGCAATCAATGCGGTGTTCAAAGCCGCCTCCCCTTCTGCATCAAGGGCTGCATTGGGTTCATCAAGGATCAGGAAACTTGGATCGTTGTACAACGCACGCGCCAATGCGATCCGTTGCATCTGCCCCCCCGACAACGGACTGCTGCCCGCTAAGATCTGGGTGTTATATCCGTTGGGCAATGCAATGATTAGGTCGTGAACGCCTGCTGCCTTTGCCGCTTTATGCACTGCATCTGCAGTCATTTCAGGATCAAAGCGTGCGATGTTGTCAGCGATGTTCCCAGGAAACAAAGCAATGTTCTGGGTAATAAGCCCTACATGTTGGTGGCGGGCAGCAGCACCGTATTGATCCAGAGTTGCACCATCTAAACGGATGTCCCCTTGGGCGGCGGGCCATAGACCCGATAAAGCGCGCAACAGGCTGGATTTACCGCTACCTGATGGCCCCAACACGCCCAGCGCTTCGCCCGGGTTTACCGTGAAACTAACCCCCTGCAAGACAACATCACGGGTTGTCGGAACAGTAACAGCCAAATTTGTAACCGTCAGCAGTCCATTTGGGTTTGGCAAGTCAACTGGATCTGCCATATCAGCTGGATTTGGCGGAACGGCATTTAATCGACCCCACGCTTGACGGGCCGATTGCAGATTACCCCAACCGCCGATGATTTGCTCTACTGGTGTCAAAGCACGGCCCAACAAGATCGACCCTGCAATCATTGCGCCACCAGACATATTGCCCTGCAAAACCTGATATGCGCCAAGACCAAGGACGGCAGACTGCAACATTAAGCGCAGCGTCTTAGTGATGTTCGAAAACATGGTGCGTTGGCGGTCGACGGACCAACTGTGGCCAATTGCGATGGAACGGTGATTGGACCAAACCTGCCCCAGTGCATTCCCCATACCTTGTGCCAACACAGTTTCTGGCGCGGCCTGAGCTGCGAAGGCAATCTGACGGCTTGCAGCGTGGGATTGGCCACTTGCCAAACTGCGGCCTTTGGTTGTGGTGTGCCCGATCATGGCAAGCATGATCACTGCGGCTGCGCCCGCCGTGGCTAAGTACGCAAGGGACGGGTGAAACATTGCAAGTCCGATCAGAGCAAAGGGCATCCAAACCAGATCAAGTGCTGCAAGCAGGACCGGCGACTTGCCCACTTGGCGCAACGTGTCTAAGTCGGCGACCGCTTGACCTTTGTCATTCACGTCCGTCAGGCTGTGGCGGAACAAAGCCGGTGCTTGTTGCATCGCCCAGCGTTCGACCTGTCCGCCAAGAATGCGAGCACGGCAAAAATCCAGATATCCCATGAAGACATAAAGCCCCATCACTAGTACGGAAATAACGACCAAGGTTGCTTCGCTGCGTGCGGACAGGACGCGGTCATAGACCTGCAGCATGTACAATGGGCCTGCCAGAAACAGCAGGTTCACTGCTGCAGAAAATAGAAATACGATCGCAAGTGTGCGAACCAGATCGAAGAATTTAGGATGCTGTGTGGAATACATCTTGTTGCCTTTCGTGTTAGGCCAAGGTGTAGAATGTTAAATCGAGCCTCGCGACATCGCGGCAGGATAGGACGCGGTCGCAAAAGGATAGGTCCCCTGTCGCAACGCATAGACCGCACTGTCCAAACTGATCTAAGCATGAAGCAGAGTGGGGGAAATCATGACAGACAAAGTAAAGCGCATCCGACGCAGTTGGGCCAAAGCCGCGGCAGATCCGGTTGTGATGACGCAGCTGTTCTATTCCCGTCTGTTCCAAATAGCGCCTGAAACTGAGACGTTGTTTCATAACGATATGGCTGCCCAAGGTGCAAAATTGGCTGAAACGTTAGGGTTTGTCGTCGACAACATTGATGATCCTGACACGCTGTTGCCCGCAGCCCGGGACCTTGCCATCCGACATGTGGCCTATGGCGTGACAGCGAACCACTATACCCATGTAGGTGCAGCCCTGCTTGATACTTTCCAACAGGCCATGGGCGACGACTTCAGTCAGGAAGACCACGATGCATGGGCCGAGGCTTATACCGGACTTGCAAAATATATGGTGGATCAAGCGTACTATACGAAAGGATAGCCCGACTATCCTGCTGGGTTCTGCTAGTGTTCCTTTGCCTGTGATATTCTGTGTTCAAACATGGGATCCACACACATGAAAATTCAATCTTTTGAGGGACGTGGGGCTGACGCCGTTACGTCCCTAGCGACGGCCGTCTCTGCTCATTCAGGCACACCCGACTTCGTGGCACTACACACATCTTTCGATATACGTGCCGACATCGCCCGAAGTGCGATGGTCAACGCTGGCGTACAAACACTGCATGGTGGCACATCTTGCCGTGGCATCATGACCCAAGCGGGTCATCAGACCAACGAAGGCCAAGGCGCTGGCGCATTCTGCATCTATGACCCTTTGGGCGACTATGGCACAGCCATGGTAGCTTTGCATGACGGTCCACGTGCAGCAGCACAATCAGCCACCCAAGCCGCATTAGAAGCTGCAGATCGAGCAGGCGAAATACCGCATCTGATATGGCTGTCGGTCACGCCCGGTTGCGAAGAAGACGTAATTCGCGGGATTCAAGATGTTGTTGGCGATGGTGTGCCCGTTTTAGGTGGATCAACTGCAGACAATGACATCAGCGGCAACTGGGCCGTGTTCGACAACGCAGATCAAACTGATGCAGGGGTTGTGGTTAGTGTTCTATTCCCCAGCACGCGGATCAGCATCGCTTATCAAAACGGATATGTTCCAACAGAAACATCGGGCATCATAACCAAGGCAGACGGCCGCAAGATTCTTGAAATTGACAAACGCCCCGCCGCATCAGTTTACGCAGACTGGACGGGGCAACAAGCACCCGCCCAAGGCAGCAAAAACATCCTATCGACGTCAACATTCGCCCCATTGGGTCGTGACGCGTTCCATCTGAAAGGTGTGCCCTACTACCTGCTGGCGCATCCCAGCGCTTCACATGCGGACGGCAGTTTGGACCTGTTTGCCAATGTTTCAGTAGGTGAAGCTATTACCTTAATGCAAGGGGACGCAAATGAACTGGCCGCGCGGGCCGGCCGTGTAGCTGCTCAAGCGCGCAATACAGGACGCATCGCACAAGCAGATGTCGCTGGCAGCTTGATCGTATTTTGTGGCGGTTGCATGTTAGGTGTCCAAGACAAAATGGATTCAGTGGTTGAAGGCGTCAGAAATGCGTTGCCTGAAAAGCCATTCTTGGGTGTATTCACGTTCGGTGAACAAGGTCCCCTCCACAATCAGGGAAACCGCCATGGCAACCTGATGGTATCTGCCATAGTATTCTCTTCGAAGATGTAACCCCGTCGAGGCAAATGGCAGAGAACGAACGATTAAGAGAAGCGCTTTTAGAATTGGAGGCGCTGCGGGATCGCGAAAGCCATCTGTTACATGAAGGCGAAATTGCGCTGCGCCTGTTGGGTGAATTGGCCAATGCGCCAGATCAGGTTTCTGCGTTTTCATTGTTGATCAAACACACTTGTGATCTGGTAGGTGCGTGTAATGGGACGTTTCTATCTGATGATCAAAATGGTGTTTGGGATGCCCTTCATCGTCGAACAATAACGCCTTTACCGGTCAAAGTGTTCTTAAAGCCGCGCAACCTTGTGGATGTGGGAAATAATGACGCTTGGAATTACCTAACAAATGGCGCCGGGCGCAGCGTTCTAAGCTTGCCTATCGCTGGCGGTGCCCTAGTTGTTTGGGGCAGCAAACGCGCACAGTTTTCGGCCCAAAACCTGCAGAGTGTTCAGCGACTGTGCGCATTATCCGAAGACGCGCTTAGGGCTGTTCGCATACGTACAAACCATGCTTTGCTTGCAGCAGTTATCGACGGATCATCGTCCAGCTTCGCGATTGCAGATGCCACGTCAAACGATCAACCCCTCATTTTTGTAAACAAGGCTTTTGAAGAGCTCAGCGGGTATGCTGCCAAAGAAATTTTGGGATCAAACTGCAGGTTTCTGAATGATGAACCGGATCACAGCCCGGAACTGGCCCGTCTTCGTAAAGCCGTCCACAGTAATACAGGTGGTCGGTTTCTTCTGCGCAACAAACGTAAATCCGGAGAACCGTTTTGGAATGATCTGACCTTGTTTCCTGTGCAAGGGATTGATGGTGATGTCACTCACTTAGTTGCGACGCAAACTGACGCAAGCGTCCGCGTGATGGCCGAACAAGATCGGGATGAATCACGGCGCAGAATGGAAAATGCACTGGCCCATACTGCGGATGCGTTTGTCTTGCTGGATCATTTGAACATCGTGCAGTTTGCGAACCAAGCCACAAGAGACCTTTTTCCCGCTGGCCCTCTCCAATGGGGGTTAGGAACGTCATTTGCTGACAATTGGGTCGGCTATCTGAATGCACTACCCAAAAGTTTGCGTCCTCAAAACGCAGCATTTCGGGGGCCAGACTTGGCCCGTTTGGTGGATAGATCGTCCGGCTTGGACGTTTCAATGCCAAACGGGCGCGTGGTGTTGATTCGCGCAAATAGGACAGACAAAGGCGGCATTGTTATTTCAGCAACCGATGTCACCGCACTAAAAACGGCCGAACGTCAGACACGTCAGCGCAGCGCTGCAATTGACAATGCACAGGATGGGATCGGGATTTCAGATGCCAAAGGACGGATGATTTATGCCAACCCATCACTTGCATCATTATTAGGCGAAGACAGCCCGGATGATATTTTGGGATTACTTTGGCACAAAAGATATAAGGCCCAGACAGACGATGATTTCGCAAAATCATTGGTTGAAACAGGCACTGCGAAAGGGTTGTTTGAAACCAAAAGGACCTCGGCCTTCCATGATATCTCTCTGACCCAAGTAGATGGCGTGGGCACGGTTTTGGTGGTTCAAGATGCCACACAAAAGATCAAAGATGCCGCTGAACAAGCAGCCACCCAGCAAGCGTTAGAACACGCAAGGCAACGCGAAATCCTGTCGGAATTAGCCGGTGGCATTGCTCATGATTTCAACAATATTCTATCAGTGATCAACGGATCAGCCTTGTTGTTGGCAAGTGATCCAGATGTGACGACCGACATGAACACACATGTGGATCGCATTGCACGCGCAGGCAAAAGTGCCGCGAAATTGGTCAATCATATGCTAGATTTAGGCCGCACGCAGTCTGACGATGGGATGTATGACCTAAAGTGGGCTGTCGATGAGGCTATGGTATTGGCCGCCGCATCCACGGCACCACAAGCAATGCTAACCCACAAAGTCGCAAAGGCGGCGTTCCCAGTCTTTGGTGCCCCGAACGATGCAGTACAGGTGCTGATGAACCTGATCATCAATGCAAGTGATGCCCTGAACGATACATCCGGCACCATCAACGTCAGCCTAGATCCGGTTATCCGCCTGCCAGCATCATTTGACATCGGCACACCTGCCCCATCCGGCAACTTCGCACGCCTACGTGTTGAAGACACAGGGTCAGGCATTCCAGATGACGTCCAAGAGCACATGTTTGAAAGTCAGTTCACCACCAAAGGCGCCCAAGGCAGCGGTGTTGGGCTGTCGACAGCCGCGAATCTTCTGGATCGGATCGGTGGCGGGATCACCGTGCAATCAACACTTGGAGTGGGGACACAATTTGATATCTATTGGCCCCTTGCCCCGGAAGAAGCAGATGGTCCAGATGCAGCTGGATCAGTCTCGCTAACTGGCAAGATGGTACTGATTGTCGATGACGACCGTGCAGTTACAGACGTCCTACAAACCTATCTGGAGCGTTTGGGTGCAGAGGTTGCCGTGTGCCACGATCCAGAAATAGCAATTGAAACCGTAACGGAAGGCCCTGAAGATTGGGATTATTTAATCACCGATTATGACATGCCAGACCTGTCGGGGGGCGATGTCGTTGCTGCAGTGCGAGATATCACCTTAGATTTGCCAATATTTGTCGTTACGGCATTGGCACGGCGTTTGACAGATCACCGTATTACCGCTGAAACTGTGGTAGCAGTCTTTGCAAAACCGTTGAATTTATCAAAACTTGCGATAGCAATGGCAGATATTGCAGACCCAAAGGAATAAGAATGAAAATTCTATTGGCCGATGACCACGAACTGGTACGCGATACACTTGCGGCCTTTTTGGAACGTGAACCAGACATTGATATCGTGACCTGTGAAGATGCAGTACAAGCTTGCGAAATATTGGACAAAGATGGTCCCGTTGATCTGGTTCTGTTGGATTATACCATGCCGGGCATGAACGGTCTGGAAGGCCTAAAGAAGACCATCGAAAAGAACGGCGGCAACCCTGTTTCGATCATGTCTGGCACTGCTACGAAATCTGTGGCTCAACAAGCGTTAGATGAAGGCGCAATTGGGTTTCTGCCAAAGACAATGGGTGCGAAATCACTGGTGAACGCCGTGCGTTTCATGGCCTCAGGTGAAACCTTCGTACCAGTTAAATTCATGACCCAAGCGGATGAAGAAGAAGCCCCCAATGAACTGGCCAAAGGCCTGACGGATCGTGAATTAGAAGTCTTGGGTGGCTTGTGCCGCGGACAATCAAACAAAGAAATCGCCCGCGACTTGGACCTACAAGAGGTCACGATCAAGCTGCATGTTAAAACACTGTGTCGCAAACTGGACGCGAAAAATCGTACCCAAGCAGCCATGATCGCCAAAGATGGGGGCCTGTTTTAAGGCAAGCCCCCTGCTCTGCAATTCGATGCTAGAACATCATCGTAGCGAACAAGTCTTCGCTTTGAATCTGATCTTCAAGCGTCAGCACCAAAGTGCTTTCGCCTAACTGAATGGTTGCCTGGCCGTCGGTTAGCGTGACACTATTTTCGTACCAGGCTTTGGTGTCTGCCTTGCCTGCATCCAAATCTAATGCGGTGAAGTTCAAACTGTCTTCTTTCACATTAAAATCAGTGATCAAGTCCTTGCCACCCTTGGCGTCGTCAGATTTGAAAATGAACGTGTCTGCACCTGCGCCACCTGTGGCTACATCATCACCGTGTCCCATGATAATCCGGTCGTGACCGTCACCACCAAACAATGCATCATCGCCTTTGGAACCATTTAAATAATCGTTGCCATCGTCGCCATACATTGCATCATTTCCAGACCCGCCGTTCATGCTGTCACGATCATCGCCACCGAACATGGTGTCGTTGCCAGAATTGCCTTTCAGATGATCACGACCGTCACCACCAAACAATTGGTCGTTGCCAGATCCACCGTCCAGTTTGTCAACGTCGACGCCACCTTCCAGAATATCGTTACCGGAACCACCGTTAAGGATGTCTTCGCCAAATCCACCAGACAATTTGTCATCTCCAGCACCACCTAACAGGTCATCTGCGCCAGTATCCCCTGACAAGATATCGTTCCCAGAGCCACCTTTCAGGCTGTCGGCACCAATGCCACCGGACAGATCATCATTGCCTGATCCACCATCCAACGTGTCATTGCCATCGCCACCTTTCAGCACGTCTTGGTTTGCGCCGCCGGACAAGATATCATCACCTTCAGCACCAAAAATAGTGTCAAAGCCTGAACCGCCTTTCAGCTTATCGTCGCCTTTGCCCCCGTCCAATGTGTCGTGGCCCGCAGACCCGCTGATGTTGTCGTCGCCTGCGCCACCGAACAACATATCATCGTCTTCCGGAAGTAGATTACCAAATTGATCATAGCGATTGCCTTTGTCATCATAGATTGAGACAATCCCATTGTCTGTCCAATTGGGCCCAGCACCACCGTAAAGTGCGTCATCGCCTGCGCCGCCTTCTAGTGTATCACCTAGACTGTCACCGATCAGTTCATCTGTACCGATAGATCCGTCAATGATATCCTGACCTGCACCACCACTGATGACGTCGTTAAAACCATCGGTCACCACAGGTGTCAGACTGACATCACGAATAAGAATGGACTGATCACTGACGGGTGCGTCGATCAAGCCAGAGGCAGTGGGATCAGCAGCCCCATCATTCGCACCAACGCCTGGCGCTGCAGCAACCAAAATCATGCTGGCCGTTCCTGTCGCAGGATCAACTACGATCTGGAAGATGCCACCCTGATTTCCGGTTGCGTCATTCATATCGTGGTCACCGGAATTCCCGCCCACATACAAATTACCGTCCGCATCCAACACTGCAGCACCATATGCCATCGCAGGCACACCTTCGATCACTTTACCATCAATGATGGTTTGTGTGACTGGCGTCGATGTGAAGATGGGCTCACCACCATCACGAACCAAAGACACGTCAATCTGCAACATGATTGTCGCTTCACCTTCGCTACGTGGACGCACGATACCGTAGAAGCTTTGTGTTTCAGCGTCATACGCCACATCGTAGACCCGGTCTGTGACCAGATCTTTTGGAAACTTGAATGTCTGGGTGACCGGATTGCCATCCGCATCCCGTTGATCCACATCGATAAGGGTCACCCGATCCATGCTTGAATCAAACACCCAAAGGTTGCCCTGATTGTCAAAATCGCCCGTCCATGACCGGTAGGGTGTTGACCCCATGCCAAAGCTATTTCCGGTTGCGTCCAGCATAACCAAATCTGCCGTATTCACTTCATTGCCCAATGAATCTTTCCCAGCGCGGCTTGCAACACCATAGATCAGGTTGTCTTCGGCATTAAATCCAATCGCATTCACGTTCACTGTCGCAGATGCGCCTGCAGGCGTGTAGGAACCTTTTTCAGCATCGAACAAATGCAACGTACCATTCAAGACTTGATAAACGTTGGCTTGGCCGGGTGCGAAGGCTTGGACAGTGACTCCCTTACCACTGACAGTAACTGTCTGATCGTAAGAAAAAATTGGACCATCTGTATTGATTTTCGGGCCGGTAAATTCCGTCGGTTCAACCGTACGAACCGTTAGTTTGCCTTCTTCGCCGGTTCCGTTCAAATTTGCCGTGTAAGTATCAAAGCTGCCAGATGACAAATCGACAGTATCGATAACTTCGCCATTCCAGAGGATGTTCACTGCGGATTGTACTGATCCAGCCGCAAAGTTTGCCGCCAAATCAAGCGTCAGGCTATATTCCGTGTTCGCTAATGTTTTTACCACCTGTGTCATTTCGGCATGGCCATCTTTTGACGTGCTAAAATCCCATGCTTTCATTGCACCGAACTGCTCCATTGTGCTGCCGGCATCGCCAGCCAACACAGCATTCAGTTCGGAAATGTCGGCATAATCGCCGAAAAGAACATCATCACCCGCATTGCCGTTGATGATATCGTTGCCAGCCAAGCCTTGTACTTGGTCTGTTGTGTTTGTGCCGTCCAGCAGGTCATTGCTTGATGCCGACCCAATAATGGTTCTATTGATAGTCATATCCATCGTCCTTCGTTGTGGAAATATCGTAATTGTGAGGGAGGTGCGGGAGGCTGGGGTTACCAGCCGATCCCTTGGTAGTTTACATCTGTACGATGCGCTTTGGACAGGCGAACCACGTCAATGACGGGTCGGTCCCCTGCCGCTGCGACAGCATCGATGTACATGTCATTTGCATGGGTCACGATGATGGCGTCAGACTTTGCGACAACGGTATCGGCGCTGTCTTGGATCATATCTGGCAAGGCATCTGCCAACCCGACCAGTGCGGGTGCGCCGTGTTGAACATATGCCAACTGGCCAGCCAGTTGCGTGTCGCGAGTGATTGCGGGGTCGTGAATGATGACCTCTTTCCCCTCCGCCTTCAGCGCCGCGATTACTTCCAGAATGGGGCTTTCGCGTAAATCATCTGTGCCAGGCTTGAACGCTAGGCCCAAAATTCCAACCGTTTCAGCACCTGTTTCACGGGCCATCTTTGTTGCTGTTTCAATATGCGCTTGGTTCGAATTGATCAGCGCATCCACCATGGGCAAGTTCACACCCAAATCTTCTGCAATATGCGCCACGGCCCGCACTTCTTTCGGCAAGCAAGACCCGCCATAAGCAAAGCCCGGTTTCATGTAATACGGTGACAGATTGAGCTTTGTATCTTGGACAAAGATGTCCATCACTGCGTGGCTGTCGACATCCAAAGGTTTGCACAGTCGGCCGACTTCGTTCGCAAAGGTTACCTTTGTAGCGTGCCAAACATTGTCGACATATTTCACCATTTCCGCAGTTTCGATCGTGGTCAGAATGACGTTGTCATCCACTGGCGCATAGATATCCCGCATGATCTGCGCTGTGCGCAAATCTGTGCAGCCAACGACTGTTTTTGGCGGCTCGTAAAAGTCTGCAACGGCCACACCTTCGCGCAGGAATTCAGGGTTAAAAGCCACTCCGAAATCAACGCCAGCGGTCTTGCCGGACAGTTTTTCCAAGATGGGTGTCATAACCTTCAAAGTTGTCGCTGGCGGAATGGAGCAGCGCATTACAACAACATGGAAATGGGGTTTTTGCGCCAATCCAACACCAATCGATTTGGCCGCACTTTCAATGTAGCGGTAGTCACAACCACCATCCGGCGCAGTTGGCGTCCCAACAGATACGAAGGTCACTTCGGTGTCACGTACCGCAAAAGCCAGATCATCTGTTGCGGTGATCAGTTCAGCAGCAACACCTTCTGCCAGCAAACGGCCCAAGTCTTTTTCATGGATAGGGGATTGGCCAGCAGCAATTTGGTTGATCTTAGTTTGATCCAAATCGACACCGACAACACGGTGACCAAGCGCCGACAGACAAGCCGTTGAAACAGCGCCGACATACCCCAATCCAACGACACTGATCGCCGGCTTTTCTTGGGTTTCAATAGACGGTTGTTGAACTTCGTTAGCGGGCAGGATTTCAGCAAAGTTATACATGACTTGATCGCTTTCATACGTGTGTGGTTACGTTGAAGACCTTCTAAGCGGCTGAAAAATAATAATCATTTGAGGGATAGGGTAGTTTGCAGCGCAAACTGATGGTGGAACTATCCTTTCGTATCGGGCAGATTTTCAAAGGGTTAAGGCGCCTATTGCGGTGGGATATCCAACTACCCAATCGGCATGATCAAAGGATCAAAGGATCAAAGGATCAAAGGATCAATTATCGAGACGGACAGTTTCAAAACGATTCTTCGCCAAACAAAAAAGGGGAGGCCATCGCCCCCCTTTTTAAACCTTCAAATATTCCGAGTTATAAATTGTCTAAGCTACACCCACCCAAAGGCTTAAGCTGTAAACAAGTAACGAAACCACAGAGGCCATCTGTAACTTCGCAATGCCGTTTTGAGCACGACCCCGCCAGTCCGTTATGGCCCCTGCCGTTTGCCCGCCGCGGTTCGCCCACTTTTGCTTGCTAAGGTGGAAAATCATAAAGACCTTCACCGATGCGTTGATGACTTGGTTCAGGTACAAAATGAATGGCCAAGTCATATCCGCTTCGCGGCTGTGGCGAAACAAAAACAGGCACAGACCGACGCGACTGGCGGTGATCCAAAGCAGGACCGACCACAGAATATGCGGCGCTTCAAACATCAACAGCAGTGCGATCAGCGGGGACACCAACATCGTCCACATGGCGATGCGCTGATCGACCAGACACCACCAGATAAACGGCGTCACGACACGTGGACCAAGGGCAATCGCACGCGCACCGTTGCGCAACATATTGCCCGACCAGCGCCGGAAATTCTGAATCATCCGGCCCATGCCATTTTCATGAATGACTTCGATGGTATACACTGTCGCATCCGGCACATAGGTCATCTTCGCATGGCATTTCAGCAAATGATACCAAGTCGATTTGTCGTCACCTGACAAAAACCGGAACCGCCCCCACAACCAGTGATCCAAGAAATCGGCCTCGATTGTGCGGATGAACTGCAGGTCAATTACATTTTTGGCTCGAAACACAGACATGCGCCCGGTCAAAGTCAGCACCTTGCCAGCTAATGCATGGCTTTGCATCGCCAAACGACGTTGCGCAAAACGCATATCCAGCCATTTGGCAATCCATTTGGGGCCGTAACAAATCACCTCTTCATCGGTTGTAAGGGCCTGCAGTTCTGGATCGGCTCCAAACATCGACAGCGTCTTTTCCAAAACATCATTTCCAAACAGCGCATCCCCATCCATGAAAATAACCAGATCATCAGGATGGACCCCTGCCCGATTGATTGCCCGCAAAATCAGACCAATCGCCATCCGTTTACCCGGCTGATTCTGCCGTACGAACACAAGCGTTGCCAGATCATCGGGAATGTCTTGCGCATATGTCTGTACAAACGCACGAATGATATTTTCATCATAAGCAGATCCGGTTCCGATATAGAGCGTAGTCGGAATGCCCTCGCGCCGAATTTGCGACAGAATAGACCCGATCACCCGTTTGGTAATTGCGGGTTCTTCGAAATAGGTGGTCATCTGAATGTGCAGCCGCCGTGGCCGCCAACCAGCCGCCCAAACCACACGGGCCGCAGCCCGTTTCGGTCCCCAGACGCGGCGGGCATAAATTTCTGCGCGAATGGCGTGGGTGAACCACCACCCAAACCGCCAGGTGCCCAGTGTTCCCAAGGTCAGTGAGACATGCAAAAGGTTCAAATCAACAAACCGGTTTGGCACGGTAATTGCAGTAACGATCAAGCCACATACAACGACAAGCAAAGCCGTCGCATTGCCAATGCTCCATTTCTGCATGCCTTTAGGCGCAGGCTGCTGCAATTTAGTCAGCCGTCGCGTCAGGTCATGGTCAAATTCGCTTTCGGATTTAGGAATCATTGAATGATCCCCCCGCCATCCCAGCACCAACTGAGCGCATCGCTGTTGCCTGTACAGGTGCATCAGGCAGCAAAAGCTGTCGGTTATGGAGCAAAGACTTAGTATTGACGTCAACGATCACATGCAGACCAAATTCATCGCTGATCATCGGATCACGGAGACCAGTCAAATTGGTAATAACGCCTCGAACAGATGACGGACCGTTCGAGGTGATAAGATCCATGTTCACCACCATCCCTGGCTTTACCGCGCCAAATTGGGCTTCTGGTAACCAAGCATGTACCTGCCGTGCAGCATCTTCTTCGATATCGACGGCCATCTGCGCACGAACCAAGTGTTGGCTTTTATAGACGTTCACCGTGCGCACGGTTCCACCCACTGCCGCAAATATATCAGCAGAGCCGGCCAGATCTTTTGCAATACCCAGGTCGCGACGCAAGCGGCGCAGTATCGTTTCCTGTTGCTCGATTTCTGAATTCAAGACCTTCAATTCAGCCCTGAAACTGCGCACAGAATCCGCAGTACCTGAAACAATGGATTGCAAACGGGCATATGCGGATTTG
>JBMZCY010000021.1:0-17237 GCA_049613825.1 Planktomarina sp. | reverse complement strand
CGGCTTTGGTGACGGATATCCGTGAAAATGCGGACTCTTCGATGATGGAACTGTTCTTGGGCGAATACGGCCTGTCATCTGACGAAGGCATCGCCCTGATGTGTCTGGCCGAAGCATTGCTGCGCGTTCCAGATACAGAAACCATCGACGACCTGATCGAAGACAAAATCGTCGGCAGCGCGTGGAGCGCGCATTTGGGCCAGTCCCATTCCCCCCTTATCAATGCCTCAACATGGGCGCTGATGTTGACGGGGCGTGTGTTGGATGACGAAGGCACGGGCATTGTGATGAACCTGCGCAAACTGGTCAAACGCATGGGCGAACCTGTCATTCGCACCGCCGTCGCCCGCGCCATGCGTGAAATGGGCAAGCAATTTGTGCTGGGGGAAACCATCACGTCCGCCATGAAACGCGCCAAGGCAATGGAAGAAAAGGGTTACACCTATTCCTACGATATGCTGGGCGAAGCGGCCCTGACCGAGGCTGACGCAAAGCGTTATCACATCGCCTATGCCAACGCGATTTCCGAGATCGCGACGGCGGCAGACGGGGACAGCATCGCGGAAAACCCCGGCATTTCGATCAAGCTGTCTGCGCTGCATCCACGGTACGAACCTTTGCAACGGGACCGCTTGCTGGTTGAATTGGTGCCACGGGTGATTTCCCTGATGACCTTGGCAAAATCTGCGGGCGTTGGCCTGAACATTGACGCTGAAGAGGCCGATCGTCTGGACCTGTCGTTGGATATCATCGATGCGCTGTTCGAAGATCAGATCATGGCGGGATGGGACGGGTTTGGCGTCGTCGTGCAGGCCTATTCCAAACGCGCAGGGTTTGTCATCGACTGGCTGAATGACCGCACCACGGCGCATGATCGCAAAATCATGGTGCGGCTGGTCAAAGGCGCCTATTGGGACGCAGAAATCAAACACGCCCAAGTCGAAGGTTTGCCTGGTTATCCGGTCTTCACCCAAAAAGCCGCGACCGACGGCAGCTATCTGGCCTGTTCGCGCAAGTTGTTCGATTATGCCGACCGCATCTATCCTCAATTCGCCACCCACAACGCGGCGACGGTTGCAGCCCTTCTGGATATGGCCCCCGACGGTGTGCCCTATGAATTCCAACGCCTGCACGGGATGGGCGAGGCATTGTATGACATCGTGATGAAGCAAACCGATGCCCGTTGCCGCATCTATGCGCCCGTTGGTGCCCATAAGGATTTGCTGGCTTATCTGGTGCGTCGCCTGTTGGAAAATGGCGCAAATTCATCCTTTGTGAACCAGATCACCGACCTTGATGTCCCCGCAGATGCGATTGCCGCAGACCCGATTATTACCGCATCGAAAGTAAGTCATGCGATAGGCTTACCAGCTGAATTATTTGCACCAGAACGCGAAAATTCGCACGGGTTTGATGTAGCTGATCCGGACGAGTTGGCGCAGATTGTTGCCTTGCGTGACGCAGCCACTGATTTTTCCAATACGTCTACGGGTGGCAATCACATCGTTCGATCCCCATCGACAGGCACCCAAATCGGAACAGTTACGTTCACAACTGCCGACGCCGCCAATGATATCCTAAACGACCTATCGCCTTGGGCCGCCACGGCCACAGACCGCGCAGAAACGTTGCGTGCCGTCGCGAACCTTTACGAAGAACACGCCCCCGAACTGTTCGGGCTGCTGGCACATGAGGCCGGAAAAACGATCAACGACTGCATCGGCGAACTGCGCGAAGCAGTAGATTTCCTACGCTACTACGCCGCCCAAGCCGAGGTTCAACCCATTTCCCCCCTTGGAACCGTCGCCTGCATTTCCCCTTGGAACTTTCCATTGGCGATATTCACAGGACAGATCGCAGCCGCCCTTGCCGCAGGCAATGCAATCGCCGCAAAACCGGCCGAAGCGACAAATCTTATCGCCCTGCGCGCGGTTGATCTGATGTATCGGGCGGGTGTTCCAAAGACAGCGCTTGCATTGCTGTGTGGCGAAGGTCCGATCTTGGGGCCAGTGCTGTGCAGTCATCCGAAAACATCCGGCGTGGTGTTCACTGGATCCACCCCAACGGGTCGGGCCATTCATCGGATGATGGCGGAACATTTGCCACCAGAAACTCCATTGATTGCAGAAACGGGTGGGATCAATGCGATGATCGTGGACTCATCCGCGCTTTTGGAACAAGCCGTGAATGATATCATGATGTCTGCGTTCCAATCGGCGGGCCAACGATGCTCGGCGCTGCGTGTGTTGTACGTTCAATCCGACGTGGCCGAGGCCCTTCAGACCATGTTGTTCGGCGCAATGGATACGTTGAACATTGGCCACCCAGCCCTACCAAGCGTAGATATCGGCCCCGTGATTGATGCGCGGGCGAAACAGAAGATCGACAACTATATTGCGGATCATGCGACGAAGGGATCGCTGTTAAAACAGGTCGCTGCCCCTAATGATGGCACTTTCGTTGGACCTGCCGTTATCAAAGTCGATGGTATCGCTGATGTGGCTGAGGAGATTTTTGGCCCTGTTCTACACATTGCAACGTTCGAGGCGGATCAGTTGCCAGACGTCGTCGAAGATATCAACGTAACAGGCTACGCGCTGACTTTCGGCTTGCACACCCGCATCGATAATCGCGTGCAGGACGTGGTGGAACAAATCACGGCAGGCAACATCTATGTGAACCGCAATCAGATCGGTGCAGTGGTCGGATCGCAACCATTTGGTGGGTATGGGCTGTCTGGCACAGGTCCCAAAGCAGGTGGTCCACGTTATCTGGTTGCGATGGGGAAGGCTGTTCAAACTGCGCCAAGTTTTCAATGCGAAATGCCCGGACCAACGGGTGAAACGAACACCTATTCGATCATCCCGCGCCACAATATTCTATGTGTCGGGCCGGGGAAAGAGGTGGCAGCAAAGCAAGCCAAAGCTGCCCGCGCGTTAGGCTGTCAGAATGTAACAGAAGCACCCGATGCAACCCCAGCGAATGTTGTTGCTGAGGCCAACCTAAGCGTTGTGATCTACGCAGGTCAGCCTAACAAAGCATGGCGGATTGCCTGCGCAAACCGTGACGGTCAGTTGTGCAAATTGGTGACATCACAAGACCTGACTACTGCATTGACAGCAGAAAAATTGGTGTGCATCGACACCACAGCATCTGGTGGCAATGCAGAGTTATTAGCGAACAATTAACCCAAACCGGGAACGACGACAGAATAGATGGAAATGCCACTAACAGACCGATAATCACTGCGACACACGGAAGAACGGCGTCACATCTTTGAATCGTCCTGCACAATCAGGCCCGCACGCCAGCGGCCACAAAACATTTCAAAGCCATGATCGCATGGTAGACCACAGTCAAAGTCAGCAACAGTATCCATGAACATACCTAGCACAGCATAGGCCAGCAACATACAGATCAGAATGACCATCGGGGGCATCGTAACGATGTGACCAACATAAGAAAACGCACCCGGAAAATCCGCGAACTCAAAGAAGCAAAAGTAGACCATAATGCCCAGATGATGGCGAAGATAATCACGCTTAGCTTGACCGTTTTCAGCAGGGCGTCGTCCCTTCGCGATTATTGCCGAAGCCACACTTAGATTTCTTGGCGTCGGCGCCCCTGCGATCCGACCGTCATTAAGGACATTATTTCGCATCGGGCAAAGCTTCCCGTTTTTCGGTGAATGGTGGATTCTGTTCTTCCCTGCCTGCACGTTTCTGGCGCTGGCTTTGTCTGTAAACATGCTGGGAAATCCATGACTGTCAACGCAGTGATCGGCTTGCTGGATCCGCCTACCAAAGTCGCGTCCGGTGAAATCTCGCTGAATGGCCGCTGCATCGACAACCTGAGTCCCGAGGAGAAGCGCGAAATCAAAGGCGGTGAAATCGCGATGATTTTTCAAGGCTCCCTGTCCTCACTCAGCCGGCTGTTCACGATTGGCAACAACTGACCAAAACCACTCAACTGCACCTGAAGCTGTCAGCGGCTGAGGCGAAAAAACGCGCCCTTGATCTATTGGACCGAATCTCAATCCCGAACCCGACAGAACGGTTCAAGCAATACCCCCACCCAATTCTCTAGCGGGATGCGGCAGCGGGTGGTGATTGTGGCAGATGAATCGACCAATACGTTGGACGTGTCGATCCAAGCGCAAATCTTGAATACCGTAAAAGATTTGCAGGAACATCTGAGCCTCGCAATGCTGTTCATCAGTCATGACCTGCCCGTCGTACGCCAGATGTGCGACCCGTCGGAGTAATAAAACAAGGGCAATTGTCGAGGTGCAGGAGGCTGAAAACTGTTCTCGGCCCTCGAATATCCCTATACATCGCCACGGTAGGATCTGATGCTTCGTCTAGATCAACTGTCCTGAGGATGGCTAGTCCAACTTGAACCCTTGTGACCGGATGTAGACGCCAAAATTGCTACGCTCAGGTTCGCTGTAATGTCGGACTTTGTCATCTGACCAAGCATAAGTCGCGGCGTGACCAAATGTTTCGGGGAAGCGTTGTTTTGCGTAAGGCTGCGCTGCTGCGCGGTCTTCGTCGTATGCGGCCACGTTCTGTTGCAAGGCCCCTTCGCTATACTGATCGACATGGCAGGTCACACGCAAAGGCAGCCGTTTTGAAACCTCGGCCTTCGCCACAGGATAGCCGAACCCAAGACCCGCAAAGGGGAACACATGCTGGGGCAAGTTCAGTAAATCCGAAACTTCTGACGCCTTATTACGCACCGCACTGATCGGGCAACAACCCAAACCCAACGCTTCGGCGGCGGTTACAAACGCTGACAACGCAATCGCGGCATCACCGACCGCGTTAAAGAACGCATCCAGATGATCGTTTGCAAATGGCACATCTTTCCAGTCATGCAGCAATCTTTGCCGACGATTATTGCCGCAAAAGATTGCAATCATCGGTGCATCCACTACCCATGTTTGATCCGGCACAAAGCTTGCAATTTGGGCCCGTATCTTGGGTGATTGGAGCAATATAATATCACGCTGTTGCAGGTCACTTTTGGTCGGCGCGGCCATGGCCGCCGCACAAAGTATGTTCGTAAATTCATTCGCCACAGTGCGATCTTGAAACGCACGACACGATCCCCGCGTCATCATGGATTGCACGACCTCAGGCATCGGGTGTTCAAAATCAGTCATCATTCCAGCCCTCCTCAAGCGGTCTTGAAATAAACGCTAACAAAAACGGTAAGATTTATTAGCGTTCCTTAAGCCACGCTTTCCGCTAATATAAGAGAAACAGAATTCGGAAAACATCACCAGTCATGACGACCTCTATCCTGAAAGTCACCATCGAACGCGACCCTGACGCACTGACTGTGTTCGATGTTCCGGCCTATGACAATCAAACCGTTCTGGACGTGGTGTCATGGGTTCAGCAGAACGCGGACCCGACACTGTCTTACCGTTTTGCCTGTCGCGTTGGCATGTGTGGGTCTTGCGCGATGATGGTGAACGGAGTCCCCCGCTGGACCTGCCGCACCCACATCAACAAAGTGCTGGACGGCAACGAAGTCACCATCGGCCCCCTGCGCAACTTACCTGTCATCAAAGACCTAGCCGTGGATATGGACCCATTCTTTGACAAATGGGTCGCCGCCGAAGGCATGCACCACGGCGCCCTCACCCGCGATGATCCAATTGCTGTAGTGGACGAGGCCAGCCCAGCGCGGGTCGAAGCGAACGCAGGCATTGAATGCATCAACTGTTCGGTCTGCTATGCGGCCTGTGACACGGTGTCAGCGAACGAAGACTACCTCGGCCCCGCAGCCCTGCAACGCGCGTGGACGCTGTTGAACGATGCCAAAGACGAAGGGCGCGTCGCGATTTTGGATGCGGTGTCGACCAAAGGAGGCTGTCACAACTGCCATTCGATGGGGTCGTGTACGGCCTATTGCCCGAACGATCTTGACCCGATGTCTGCCATCGCGGGACTGAAACGCGAAACTGTGAAATCCTTTTTCAAGCGGGGGAAATGATATGGTGAACCTGCGTCTTTATATGCTGCAACGGATCACCGCGCTGCTGATGGCGCCGCTGGTGATTGGGCACCTAATAGTGATGATTTATGCGATCCAAGAGGGCCTGTCGGCTGCTGAAATTCTTGGCCGTACCCAAGGGTCAGTTGCTTGGTCCCTGTTCTACGGCACATTTGTTGTCGCCGTCGCAATCCATGGCGCGATCGGCTTCCGCACGATCTTGCATGAATGGGGCGGCGTCAAAGGGCGGTCGCTTGAATTAACCATGTGGGCCATCGGCCTGATATTGTTTATATTAGGGACACGCGCCGTCTGGGCCGTGACATTCGCATGAGCGTCGCATCTTACAAAAACCGCGCCCATCCGTTGTGGCTGGCATACATTCTGCACCGCCTGTCCGGCCTGGCGTTGGTGCTGTTCCTACCCTTGCACTTCCTGCTGCTGGGCCAAGCACTGAACGGTGAAGCGGCGTTGGACAATGGCCTGCGATTTTCAGAGATCACCATCGTTAAGTTCGCAGAATTCGGCCTCGTCTTCCTGCTGGCCGTCCATATGTTCGGCGGGCTGCGCCTGATGGCGATGGAGTTTCTGCCGTGGTCCCCCAACCAGAAAACACTGGCGGCGGGGGCGACTGCAATTTCCTTCCTCATCGCCACTCTGTTCTTTTTGAAAGCGATCTAACATGCGCACTTCTGACATCGAACGGCATGACACGGATATCTTGATCCTCGGCACTGGCGGTGCGGGTTTGTTCGCGGCGCTGCATGCCCAACAGACAGCACCCGAAGGCACCAAGATCACGATCGCCGTCAAAGGCCTGATCGGGAAATCCGGCTGCACGCGCATGGTGCAGGGTGGATATAACGTAGCTTTGGGCGGCGGTGACACTGTGGAACGTCACTTCATGGACACGATCAACGGGGGCAAATGGCTGCCCAATCAGGACATGGCATGGCGTCTGTGCGAACAGGCCGTGGTGCGGATTAGGGAGCTTGAGAACGAAGTCGGCTGTTTCTTTGATCGCAACTCCGACGGGTCGTTGCACCAGAAGGCCTTTGCCGGTCAGACGGCTGATCGCACGGTTCACAAAGGCGATTTGACAGGGATCGAGATTATCAATCGCCTGATGGAAAAGGTGCTGGCTAGCGGGGTTGAAAAACTTCAAGAGCACCGCGCCATCGGTCTGATCCCCACCAAGGATCGTTCGGCCCTTGCGGGTGTTCTGATGATCGACATGCGCACGGGTAAATTTCGTTTGGTGAGGGCGAAAACCGTCCTAATGGCCACGGGCGGCGGTCCGACCATGTACAAATATCACACGCCATCAGGTGACAAAACGATGGACGGTCTGGCGATGGCCCTGCGCTCGGGGCTAAAGCTGCGCGATATGGAGATGGTCCAGTTCCACCCCACCGGCCTGTTGGCAGGTGACCATACGCGGATGACGGGCACAGTGTTAGAGGAAGGCCTGCGCGGCGCAGGGGGGCAGCTGATTAACCATAACGATCAGCGGTTCATGTTCGACTATGACGCCAAAGGCGAACGCGCGACCCGCGATGTGGTCAGCCGTGGCATCTATGCCGAAATGCGCAAGAACAATGATCCAACGCAGGAGGGCGTGTTTATTTCCATGTCCCATCTTGGCCCCGACAACGTGCGCAAGAAGTTCAAGGGCATGGTCAATCGGTGTGCTGACAGCGGCTTTGACCTCGCTGCGGGTAAGGTCGAAGTCGTGCCCACCGCGCATTATTTCATGGGTGGCGTGGTTGTGGACGTGGACACGCGAACCGCTATGGAAGGCCTCTATGTTGCAGGCGAAGACGCAGGCGGCGCGCATGGGTCCAACCGTTTGGGCGGCAATGGCGTGGCGAATTCGACGGTGTATGGCGGCATCGCGGGCGACACGATGGGACGTGATATTGTTGGAATGACTTTGCGCGATCCAGACGAAGACGTGCTGGCCGCTGAGTTCGAACGCGCGATTTATCCGTTGACGCAGAAGCCTGATTTGATCCTGCCCCTGCGCAAACAGTTGCAGGATGTGATGTGGGAAGACGTCGGCGTGATGCGGACCAAGGCCGGAATGAAACGTGGTCTGACGGGGATTGCAGCGGTATCCGACGCGCTGATGGATGTGGGGGTTGAGGGCAGAAATCTGGCCTTCAACCTGACATGGCACGACTGGTTGAACCTACGATCCCTGTGCGATGTGTCCGAGGTTATCACAAAGGCCGCCATCACCCGCGAAAATTCCCGCGGTGCACATTTTAGGGAGGATTTCCCAGATGCAGGCGCGATGGAGGAGAGTGATTTTACAGTCGCGCAAATGGACGGGGACGCCGTGAAACTGACGCGGGAGCCTGTGCAGTTTACAATTGTGAAACCGGGTGAGACGGTGCTGCCGGATGGTGCGCCAGAAACGTTGGTGGCAGTGCAATGAGGGGCGAAAGTAAGGCGAAGGCGAATACAAGTAGCATCCGAAACTTGTCCAAACTTCAAGTTGGATTGACGCGTTTGGCAAGCCCACATTATGCTGCAATCTTTTGGCGCGACAAGCGAGCGGACCAAGCCTGTTTCTTTGTGCTGATCTTGGCTTTGTTATTGTTCCCTGATCCGTCGCATTCTGAAGTTGCCCAACCTGATGAATTTTCTCAAATCGAACTGTGTTTGCGTTCAGAACCTGAACACTTACAAATTTGCATTGGCACGATATCTGCGACTTGCATCGCCTCATCAAGTAACGCGGCAGATGAACCCAGACATACGGATACAAACTGCTTCTTAAAAGAACTGTCGCTTTGGAAACGCTTGAATGTGGAATTCGTGTTTCAACTGCAGAGCGTATTGCCTGAAGATGCCTATATATCTTTCAGGAAAGAACAAGACTATTGGGAACAAGGCAAACACGTTTATTGCTATTTTCCGTTCGAACATGTTTGGGGCACCTGGGTCAATTCAGGTGCAGCGAAGTGCTATATGGATTATGAAGCAGAGCGAGCAATTCGTCTGTTTCAATATGTCCAGCTTACAAAAATCAAAAATTTCGTTGGGAGCGTAGACTAGACAATGATCCCACTCTCCCTCATCCAATCCACTGCTGAAACCCTCATGGACAAGGCGGCGATTGAAATTCCGCAGGACTACCTCAACGGATTGCAGGCGGCGGCCAAGACTGAGGACGGGGATTTGTCGTCTTTTGTCCTGAAAGCCATGTTGGAGAATTACGAGGCCGCGAAGGAAGATCGGCGGGCGATGTGTGGGGACACAGGTGTGCCGCGTTGGTTCGTGAAGATGGGGAATGAGGCGCGGGTTGAAGGCGGCATGGTCGCCCTTGAAGGTGCGCTGCGGCAGGCCACGGCGACTGCGACGAACGGAGTGCCTTTGCGCCCAAACCGTGTGCATCCACTGTGGCGGACGGATCATAACAACAACGTCGGTATTGGCGCACCAGAAATTGAGTATGGGTTTGAACCGAGTGGCGATTGGATCGATCTGATCACCGTGCACAAGGGCGGGTTGTTCGGGTCCGATTACCGCATGCTGTTCCCGTCTGACGGCATTCAAGGGATCAAGCGGTTCTATCTGGACAGCCTGATGGCCTTCGGCAAACGCGGCCTTGCCTGCCAGCCTGCGATCATCGGGATCGGGCTGGGAGGATCGAAGGATACGTGCATGACACTGGGCAAACGGGCCTCGACTTTGCGCGTTGTCGGGTCAAAAAATTCTGACCCAGAGATTGCTAAGATGGAGGAGGAGTTTAAGGACCTCGGCAACTCCATCGGCATGGGCGCGATGGGGTTTGTCGGCAAAAACATGGTAATCGATTGTAATATCGAAGTCGGCTACTGTCATACTGGCGGAATGCCGATGTCTGTGCATGCGTTCTGTCTGTCATCACGCCGTGCGGTGGCGCGGATATATGCAGATGGGCGGGTTGAATATCGCACCGATCCCGACTGGTTTACCCCGTATCAAAGGCGGGAGACTGTGGATTGGGAACCGGTGGCTGAGGCGGCGGAATGAGTTTTTTCGAAGGAGCTTATACGCGCAAGCAATGGATCAAAGCCGTTAACTTTGCCGCCATTTTCGGAACTATCGGAGTTCTGACGCCAAATATACTAACCCATCCCTTACAAATACTGATGCTATTTCCATATGCAATTATTGTGGGCTTTTTAATAAGTTGGGTTTTCATTTCCCCCGTATTGTTGTTCGCAATGCAGCGTCCTGCATCATATGTGCGTGCAGGAACCTATGGAGGTATCAGTGCTGCGCTGGTCGCGATTTTAGGATTTGCTTTGGCAGAAAGTAATCGTTGGCATGTACGAAATAGTTCATTCACCCATAACCAGATTGGCGGTGGTGACTACATTCGTGAAATTGACGGTTTTGTGACACCCTATGGATGGCAAATCATTATCCAAAATAATGCTGCTTTTGTCATTCTGGGCATCGCCGTTGGTCTGCTCCTACGTTGGATCATCGGTCCCGGAAGGAACATAAACAATGCCCCGTGAAGTCCGCTTGTCCACGACCCCAACTCCCGAAGCCATAGCTGATTTGCAATTGGGTGATGTCGTCTATCTTGATGGCCTGATGTATACCGCCCGCGAAGGCGTTTACATGCGTGCGTTAGAGGAGCAGGCGAATATCCCGATGGAATTGCCCTCGCAGTCTGCGGCGAATTTCCATTGCTCGCCCGCTGCGCGGATCAATCCTGACGGGACATTTGATATGGGGGCGGTGACCGCCACGGCGTCTTTCCGGTTTGCGAAATGGCTGCCTGAATGGATGGCGAAGACGGGCGCTAAGTTGATCGTCGGCAAAGGCGGGATGACATCGAAAGATTATAAGGAATACTTTGTGCCCAATGGGGCGGTGTATCTGTCCACTGTTGGGTACGGCACAGGCGCGTTGCTGGGCCGTGGCGTCGAAAGTGTAGAAGCTGTGCATTGGAACGAAGAACTGGGCATCGCACAAGCAATGTGGGTGTTGAAATGCAACAAAATGGGGCCGTTTATTGTGGCGTCTGACATGAATGGTGACTGTCTGTTCGAACGGGAAAACGCGAAGATCGCAGAGAATGTCGCGCGGGTATATGAAGGCACAAAGCCCGCGACGCTGAAACGGTACGGAGAAAGTGACGACCGTACGGATGAGGTGATTTAGTCAGCCCTCGATCACCCGCAACAGGGCCGCATAAACGGCATCCATTGCCTGCGCTTTCATTTGGCCCTTGTGATAGGCAAGTCCCAAAATCCGCGTCGGTGCATCAGGCCCCAGATCAAGCCGCTTCACTTTAACCTGATCATGTGGCGTCACCGCCAGATCAGGGACAATTGAAACACCAAGGTTCGCCTGCACCATGCCTGCGATGGCTTCGGGACTGTCTAATTCCATCGTTTCATTCACTTGAATGCGATGTGACAGAATCCAATTGTCGATCAATGTGCCAACCACGGCTGCACGGTTGAATCGGATGAAGGGGCGGGTTTTCAGAAGGGTGATCGGATCAGTTTCGGTCTCGGCCATTGCGGCGATCAGCTGCATCGGTTCATACGCCAATTCCCGAAACACGATGTTTGCAGGCATTTGGTGTGGGCGGGAAATGATGGCGGCGTCCAGATTTCCGCGCTCAATTTCAGTCAGTAATTTGCTGGTCAGACCGGGTGTTATGTGCAGGCCAAGATCGGGGTAATCCGATTTCAAAACCGCCATCGATTGCGGGATCAAGCGAGTCAGGATGGTAGCCATCACACCCAAAGTGATGGTGCCCGTTAACCCCGTATCGTTCAAAACACTTGGAACAAGATTGTCGTAATCCGCAATCAGGGTCCGCGCTTTGAGAACCAGGCGATCAGCAGCAGGCGTCAAGCGGGGCGTGCGGGTGCTACGGTCGAACAGGGTCATCCCCAACTCAGCCTCTAGCGCGTGCATTTGTTGACTGACGGCGGCGTGGGTGATGTGCACGACTTCGGCGGCGGCAGTGAATGTTTTCGCCTCGGCGATTGCCACCAATGTCCGAAGTCTGCGAATGGTCATCGTGGCCTAAATTCGGCTTAGGTCAGCAGCGTATTGTTCATAAATGGTTGGGCTGAAGATTGAATTCACCTCAATCTCACGCCGTGGTTTGAGATCAGTGGTGAAATTCTGTGCCGCTTGAAAGCTATCGTCGGTCATCGACCGCAGATTGTCTGGCAACGGGCGCAGCTGACCATCCGGCAACTTGCTGGCAATGTGAAAGCCCCAGATGCCGAACGACGGGATTGGGGTGTTATAGCTGACAAGGGACGGGAAAATCGCCTCCAATGTCAGACCGACAGTCCAGTAGGAATGGGTGGCAAAGAAGGGGGATGAACTTTGGGTAACCAATGATCCGTCATCCTCAAGAATGGCGTTCACCATGGCGTAGAATTCAACCGAATACAGTTTCGACAGTGCTTCGTTATGGGGATCGGGAAAATCGATGATGATACGGTCGTATTTCCGATCTGCTTCTTTCACATACAGGAAGGCGTCCATGTTATACACGGTCAGGAATTCGGTTTGCATGCTGCCTTCGTTTAGGCGCACCAGCGGGGCAAATTCAGATCCCAGCCTTGTCATTTCTGGATCAAGATCGACAAGATCAATGTGATTAACGGTCGGATGCTTCAGCACCTCACGAATGGCCAGCCCGTCACCGCCGCCTAAGATCAGCACACTTTCAGGTGTATCACCCCAAGACAGAACCGGATGCACCAAAGCCTCGTGGTAGCGGTATTCGTCGGCTTGGGCGAATTGCAAATGGCCATCAATAAACAGGCGAACATCGTTGTTCTTCCATGTATTTGTCACAACCAGCGCCTGATACGGCGTTTGATCGCGCCAGACGATGCGGTCAAAATACAGATGATCCTGTGCAAAGCTGGTGATGCGCGACGCAGACAAAGTCAGCACAAACAGCAGCACAATCACGACGACCACATACCCCAGCATACGGGTGAAATTATCTAACCAATCGCGCAGCCAGAACACGGTCAAAAGCGCCACTGCTGCGTTGGTCAGGCCAATGGCGAAGGACGCTGTGATCAGACCCAGAGATGGCAGCAGAAAGATCGGGAATGCAACGGACCCGATCAACGCACCTATATAGTCCAACGACAAAACGTCAGAAATACTTTGGCGTGTCGTGGAACGGTGGGACAAAATCCGCGTCAGAATCGGAATTTCCAACCCCACCAAAAATCCGATGGTCGAAATAAAGCTGAACATGCCAACCGTATAAAACCACGGCGCAAACGGAAACAGCATGAACAAGGATATGCTGCACATACCGCCGACAAAGGCCAAGATCAGTTCGATCCAGACAAAGGCCTGTACCAGATTGCCGCCGATAAAGCGGGACACATAAGACCCGATTCCCATCGCGAACATAAAGAATCCGATGGTCAGCGAGAATTGATAGACCGAATTGCCCAGCAGGTAGCTGGATACTGTGCCGATGATCAGCTCGTAAACAATTCCGCAAAGTGCGACGACCAGAATAGAGCCGAGTAATATGAAAGCCTGTTTTTGCGGTAAATCTGCATAGCTATGCTCACGTCCGGACATAGACCTGATCCTTTTCAAAAATTCACAAAAAAGGCCCAGTAGGAAAAAACGCTACTGGGCCCTGAATAGTCTGCGATGGGGCGATTATTTGCCCGAACGTGGTCCACCGGAACGGCTGCTTGCCGGCGCGCGGTAGTTGCTGCGTGGCGTTACGTTGCGGTTGTTAAAGCTGCCTTTGGTAATACCTGCAGCGCGTTGGCGGCCAAGCAGGTTGCCCATCAAAGCACCTGCCAGAAAGCCGGCACCGGAAAAGCGCAAACCACTGGAGTTGCCAGCCACGTCAGTCGCGATCAGACGGTTGTTTTCTTCGTCGATTTCAACTGTGAAAACATCACCTTCGCTTGCATCTTGGATGCCATTGCCATTGCCGTCAGCAAAGCCAAGGAATTTGGCGTCTGCTTGAATGTTCAGACCCAAAGTCGCGTCATAGAAACGCGGATCGGAATTCAAAACGGATACAAAGTATTCTTTGAACTGATTAATTTCAGTGTCAGATACTTCTGAAATGTCATTTTCGCCCAAATAGCCTTGGTATTGGTTTAGTGCGAATTCTGTCCGGTCCAGAACCTGACCCAAGTCAGCGGTCTGTGGTTTCCGGTCGCAACCGACTAATCCAACAAGTGCCACAACGGCACCGATTTTAATGTGTTGAAGCATGTTAGCCCCTTCCTTCTATACGGATACTCTTACCTATCACGCTGACAACATGCATAGCCACCAGACTTGGTGCAATGATGGATTGTAATAATCGCTTAATTCACCGCATCTTTTGAAGTTGTGCGTTTCTAATGCAACGGCATTCGCATCCGACAGGTCACTTGGTAGCGCAAACACGATCATTCGGGCGCCTTTCTTTTGCGCCTTTTCGATCGCGTGGTCCATTCCGGCAACGCCGACGGGGCTTTCTTCCCATTGAATGCCGACCACATCGTCCGCTTCGGGTTCTGCCCCGACACCTGCGATCAAAAGACCTTCTTTTTCACTTGGTGTGAATTCTGCACCACCGTTAAATTCAGGATTCGCAAGGCCATAGATGATCTTTGCTTCGCCAACGCTGTGATAATCAGGGATTGTCAGTTCAACTTCTGCGCCGAAATCTTCGTACAGTTTGTGCGCGGCTGCATAAATCTTTTTACCATTGTGGGCGTAGTCACTGGTTGCGATAAAAATCTTACGCACGCCAAAACCGTTCAACTTGCCCAACAGATCGTTCATCATCTGCCCACCGTGGCCCGCACCGGTGTATTTCCGTGCCAGATAGGTCCATGACAACCATGCAATGTCTTCGACCTGTTCATCAAAGCTGTAGCCGATAACGCCCATAACTTCGCCGCGTTGGACAAGGACGAACATGCCTTCAAGGCCGTTGTCTAGAAATTCATCCTCGGCCTCATGCGCGTCGTCACTGTCGGTTTCGCTGATGATTTCGATGACCCGCGAAATGTGCTGGTGTTCCATCGGTTTCAAGGTTGGGTTTTTGCTTCCGAAAAGGGATTCAAACATGGTGAAGTACGCTCCTACTAAGGCTCCGAAAATATGTGCATAAACTGCGACGTTGGACGAACGATAGGCCCATTCTAAAATTAGCAAAAGGATAATTGCCCCCGCCGCCAATGCCAGCTGTGGTTTGGTCCGGTCCACCAGAACACCATACGCCAGCAATCCGTACGAGATTGAGGAGGCCCCGATGAAGTTCGGCCCAATAACCAAGTATTGCGCCGTAGTTCCTGCAAATGCACTGCCAACGATCAAAAGCGCGGTGTTTTTCACACCCATCTTCTGTTCTGCAAACAGTCCACCAAGAAGGATCACCATAATGTTCCCGACCAAATGGCTGATTGACCCATGGCGGAACACGCCAAGGTAAACCTCTGACAAGGTATCCATATATCGTGTCGAAAAGGTGGGGCCTGTTATGGTAAAAGCAGCCACAAGAACGGCGCACAGGCCAAGAGTCAAAACCCTGTAGGGCAGCTGTTTCATCGCTTTGACCGTTGATTACACAAGTTGTGCCGCACCCACTTGGTCCCCCCGCGCGAATACCTGTGCGTTTTCTGTTTGAGGTTTGAAATATGCGCGAAGGACAGCCAAACTGAGCATGGGATCGGATTCACCACACATAAAAATGTCAATCGCAGCATAGTCATTCTCTGGCCACGTATGGATCGAGATGTGTGATTCAGCCAACAACGCGACACCCGTAAACCCGTAACGATCACCGAAATCATGCAACCGCAGATCCAGCAAAGTTGCACCGGCTGCACGGGCAGCATTTTCTAGAACCGTTCCTGCGGGGTTGGCATCGAATAGGTGTGATGCCCCGTAAAAATCCGCAATCAAATGTTGTCCCAACCTTTCAACGCTCGGCGCAACTGTCTTAAATTTATTCATGTTTTATACCTGTCTCACAGCGGCGGCCGCATAATCACGCCACGCCAAGTACCATTTAATTCAATCTTGTTCCAAATTTTTGAGCGTACAGAACGCTGGTTTTCCCCCAAAGCACAAGTAAATTTGCATCAACAGTGTAAAATCTAGTGCCCGCCAATGGTTTTCAGATTGTTCGGTGTCACATAAACGATGCGATCATCGACGCTGACCATCACCTCGCCATCTTGAATGTTCACTTGCATCTTCATCGAACGACTTACCATCTGGGCCAGTTCCATCGTTTCATTTTCGGCGATGTTCACAACAGACAGGTTGCCAAACCGCGTCGTACTGTTTTTGATCTTATCCCACCACATATCCGCAGTATTGCCGCCATAGGTATAGATGATAACCTTGGCAGCTTTGCCACAAGACTGACGGACAAGTTTTTCACTGGGCAGTCCCAAGGTGATCCAGACCTCAAGTTCATCACTAAAGCTTTTCTGCCACAGGTCAGGTTCATCATCCGTGGAAATTCCCTTGGTCATTTCCAGCTGTTCATGCGCATTCAACCCAAAGGCCAAAAGACGCAACATCATCCTGTCATCCGTCTCAGACGGGTGCTTGGCGACAGTCAGTTTGTGGGTCTCGTAATAATGGCGGTCCATGTCACTGACGGACAGTTCAACTTTGTGGATGGTTGCGTTCTGCGCCATGGTCGTTTCCTAAATTCCAAAGATGTTGATGCGTAACGGAAAGGGGCCACACAGTGCAAACCAATCCTTCAATCGACTGGTAACGCCGTAGTTTGCACCACCCTGCGCAGCGCAAACGATGATTGCATCTGCGCAACCCCCGGCAAAGTCGCCAGATACCGGCGGTGGATGCCTGCAAAGTCCTCAGTATCGCGGGCGACAACCTTCAACAAATAATCCGCAGTGCCCGCCATCAAATAGCATTCCAACACATCCGGCACCCGTGCGACTGCCTTTTCAAACTGCGCCAATACATCATCCGTTTGTCCGCTAAGAGTGATTTCCACAAACACCGTCGTCTGCCGCCCCACTTTCCGCGGATCGACAAGCGCAACATAATCGCTGATATATCCATCCGTTTCCAACCGTGCGACGCGGCGGTGACAGGCAGACGGCGACATGTTCACCGCATCCGCTAAGTCCGCATTTGACATACGGCCTTTGCGTTGCAGCGCGACAAGTATTCTGCGGTCGGTATCGTCAAGCATGCTCTGCCCCCCTGCCCGCACTATGAAA